>JBEIEG010000010.1:0-23212 GCA_040383035.1 Hyphomonadaceae bacterium
AGAGCCAGTATTGTGGTGGTCATAAAAAATGCCACCGATTCCGCGAGGTTCGTCGCGGTGGGGCAAATAGAAATAGGTGTCGCACCAGTCTTTGAACTTCGCATAATAGGCAGGGTCATGCGCGTCACACGCCTGCTTCATTGCTGCATGGAAGGTTAAGGTGTCGGGAAAGTCCTCTGTGCGCTGATAGGCCATCAAAGGCGTCAAATCTGCACCGCCGCCAAACCAGCTTTCCGTGGTTGCGATCATGCGTGTGTTCATATGGACTGCCGGAACGCGCGGATTGGTCATGTGCGCGATCAGACTGACCCCAGAAGCCCAAAAGCGCGGATCCTCAGAGGCACCGGGAATCGTTTTGGCATAATCGGCTGGAAACGTACCCATGACGGTGGAGACATGCACGCCGACTTTCTCAAACAGGCGCCCCTTCATGATTCCCATGACGCCACCGCCGCCAGCTTCTTCCTTGCGGTTCCAAGGCGTGCGGACAAATCGGCCGGGACTTCCGGGGTAAAGGGCAGGGTCTGCTTCGTCTTCGAGGGCTTCAAACGCTTGCATGATCTGGTCGCGCAAGGATTCAAACCATGCTCTTGCCTGTGCTTTACGGTCGTCTTGCTCGCTCATTCTGCCCTCGTTTGTCGATCTTGCGCCGGGAAAGTGGTCCCGGTTTCCTCCCTACAACGCTAATCCAGCGTCGCCCATCCGCTAGTTTGTCGCATGGCTTCGGTTAAGGCGATAGCTCCAGCTGTCACCACATTGAGAGAGCGCAGTCCGGGTGCCATAGGAATGCGCACACAAGCCTGACAAGCAGCGATGACATCGGGGGGTGTCCCTTCAGTTTCACGTCCCAGTATCAAAATATCGCTCGGTTCAAAGACGAAATCGGTCAAACGCGTGCTTCCCTCCGTCTCGATCAACACAATCCTGCTATTTCTTAGCATTGTGGCTGCTGCAAATGCAGCAAAGCTATCGTGACGCTGCCAGTCACACTTGTTGCCATAATCCAAGGATGCACGCTTTAAGGTCTTGTCTGATAAGGGAAAACCGCAAGGTTCAATGACATCTAACCCAACGCCAAGGCACGCGGTAAGACGAATGGCCGCACCGAGATTTGGCGCGATATCTGGTTGAAAGAGAGCTAGGCGCACGTTATGCAATCTCATCTTTGGAGGGGGTGCCGCGAGATGCGGCGTTCCGTCGCACGTTCATTAGGGGTTACTGCCCTACTTTTAGCGGTAAACGACTTTTAGACGTGTGTGAATGCGGGAGTAGCAAGGTGTCAGCCACCAATCATGAAGTAGCCGGCGAAGCCGGAGAACCAACACGGCGTGACATGATCCATGTCGCGACAGGGGCCGTAGCAGCGGGCGGTGCCGCTATGCTGGCTTGGCCGCTCATCAATCAAATGAATCCAGCAGCCGATACGCGCGCTTTGGCATCAATTGAGTTTGATGTGTCAAAAGTCGCGGAAGGCTCGCAGACCAAGATCATGTGGCGCGGTAAGCCGCTTTTCGTTCGTCACCGGACCGCTGAGGAAATCGCGCAAGGCAAAAAAGACGACGGCGCAGAGCTGAAGGATCCGCAAACGGACGAGCAGCGCACCATGCAGTCCAATGAGCAGCCCGGTAAGCCCGAGTACCTGATCATGGAAGCAAACTGCACGCACTTGGGTTGTATCCCAGTCGGCATTGCTGAGCCTGGCTATATTGGTGAATACGGTGGCTGGTTCTGCCCATGCCATGGCTCACACTATGATACCGCTGGCCGCATTCGCAAGGGCCCAGCCCCGAAAAACCTTTATATTCCGCCCTACGTCTATACCGGCGGCACAGTCGTAAAGATTGGATGATACGAACATGAGTGGACCTTCAAGCTATGTGCCTAAGTCCGACCTCGAAAAGTGGTTGGATACGCGGCTGCCGATCATGCGGTTTATGAATGACACGCTGGTCGATTTTCCAACCCCAAAGAACTTGAACTATTGGTACACGTTCGGCGGCATTTTGGCGGTCTGCTTGGCCAGCCAAATCATCACCGGGATCATCCTGGCGATGCATTACGTGCCTCATGTCGACATGGCCTTTAACTCGGTTGAGCGCATCATGCGCGACGTCAACTATGGCTGGTTGGTGCGCTTCATGCACTCCAACGGGGCCAGCATGTTCTTCTTGGCCGTTTACATCCACATCTTCCGTGGCCTTTACTACGGCTCATACAAAGCACCACGCGAAATTCTGTGGGGCTTGGGTGTTATCATCTTCTTGCTGATGATCATCACGGCCTTCATGGGCTACGTGTTGCCTTGGGGGCAGATGTCCTTGTGGGGCGCAACCGTGATCACCAACATCGTGGGTGCGGTTCCTTTCATCGGTGACTCGATCAAGACTTGGTTGCTCGGTGGCTTTGCCGTCGACAATGCGACACTGAACCGCTTCTTCTCGCTGCATTACCTACTGCCGTTCGTGATTGCAGGCGTCGTGGTGTTGCACATCTGGGCACTGCACGTGCCTGGCAACAACAACCCAACCGGTGTTGAAGTCCAAGATGTGAAGAAAGAAACCCTTCCATTCCATCCTTACTACACAATCAAGGATGCGTTTGCGATCTGTGTCTTCTTGCTGATCTTTGCTGGCTTTGTCTTCTTCGGCCCCAATACTTTGGGTCACCCAGACAATTATATCCCTGCTAACAACCAAGTGACGCCAGCGCACATCGTGCCTGAATGGTATCTGTTGCCCTTCTATGCGATCTTGCGGGCCATCACGTTCGACGTCTTGATCATTGATGCCAAGTTCGGCGGCGTGATTGCGATGGGTGGTGCAATCCTGATCTTGTTCGCATTGCCTTGGCTCGACTCATCCAAGATCAAGTCCATGCGCTACCGCCCAGTGGCCCGTATGTGGTGGTTTGCTTTCGTGCTGAACTTCCTGATGCTGGCTGTTTGTGGTGCCATGCCGGCTGAACCACCCTGGACGGCGATCTCGCTGATCTGCACGATCTTCTACTTCGCTTATTTCTTGGTCGTTCTCCCAGTATTGGGCGTGATTGAGAAACCCCAAACCCCCCCTGCGTCGATTGCAGATTCCATCCTGCAATCACACAAGAAGTCGGCGGGCGTATCACCTGCTGCTGTACCGGCGGAATGAGGAACTTTGTAATGAAACCAACTTTCGCACGCCGATTTATCGCCGGGGTCTTAGGCCTTGTGTCTGTCGTGGCCTTCACCAGCAGCGCGCAAGCTGCTGGTGAGGTCAAGCATCCACGGGAAGTCAATGGCTCTTGGGAAGGCCCATTTGGTCGCTTTGACCGGGCTCAGCTGCAACGCGGCTTCCAAGTCTATAAGGAAGTCTGCTCGGGCTGCCATTCGATGAACTTGCTGCATTACCGTAACCTCGGTGATGAGCATGGCCCGTTCTATGATCCCAAATATCCAAACCCGAACGAAAACCCAGTCATCAAGGCCATTGCTGCCACCTACACCGTGAAAGCAGTGGATCCAGACGGCAATGAGGAAGAACGTCCGGGTCTGCCAGCAGACAAGTTTGTGTCACCGTTCGAAAATGCATCACAAGCAAAAGCGGCTAATGGTGGGTCGATGCCTCCCGATATGTCGGCTCTGATTAAAGCTCGTCACAACGGCGGTGATTATGTCTACTCGCTTTTGAGTGGCTATGATCAAACGCCGCCCAAGGGTAAGTCCGTTCCAGAGGGCAAATACTATAATCCGTACATGCCTGGGGGCGTGATCGCCATGGGTCCGCCACTGGTTGATGAACAAGTGACCTATGCGGATACTGAAGCCAATAAGGGCGTCAAGCCAACTGTTGACCAAATGTCCCGTGACGTTGTGGCCTTCTTGAGCTGGGCTTCTGAACCCCATCAGACCCAACGCAAGATCACAGGTTTTGGCGTGATGGCCTTCCTGTTAGTTCTGACCATCCTCTTGTGGTTCTCGTACCGCCAAGTGTGGCGCAACGTTGAGCACTGAGGCCATTCAGGCATCTGCAATGACAAAGGCCGCCCCTCGGGGCGGCCTTTTTGCTGTGTGGCGGACGAGGGGGAGGCTTGCTAACTCAAGCCCGACGATCAAGGGCAACGGCGCTCGTGTCGCGGAAGGCTTGTGCGCCTGGGCCGTATGCTACCGGGGTCGGCCGAGCCGCCACGGCTTCTTCGGCGATGGCGCGCACCATGCCTTCGGCCAAGGCGCGCTGCCTTCCCAAGGCGCGCTCATGGGCTTCCATGGCTGCCTTAAAGCGCTCTGTCTCTACTGTCAGGGTTGCCTTCAGAACGGATGGCACGCCTTCAAGCATTTTTGGATTCTGGGCAATTCGTCGGCTCTCCATCGCATAGACATTAGCCAAACGCGCTGATTCCTCATTCAAGGATTGTGCTTCAAGGAAACGACTGCCCTCAAACAAGGCCGCCTGCCTTTCCGCCAAATCTGCCAGACGGCGCGTTAAGAGGATCAATTGGTCAAGTAAATCGCTGGGGTCATTTGCCATTAGGGTCATGATTTATACTCCCGCTGCTTGTGCGCGCTCTTGGATTTTGAGCATTTCTCGTTTCACGGCGGTGGCGATGCCGATCCCGCCTTGTTCGCTGAAGCCCTTGGCATATTCTTCAGTCAAGAAGGGGCGAAAGGCCCGTTCTGCCGCACCGCCGCCAAACATGGAGTCCGAGATGTCCGTGTCTGTCTCCATGAGCGACAGCATTTGCGCCAAGGCCATGCGTTCGAATTCGCGCGCGGTCTTGTCTATCTCGGCGTTTGACTTCAGCGTTTTTGCGCGGACACCCAACATTTCAACCGAGGTCGACTGGGTCTGCGGAAAGGGCATTACGGGGGCGATACTATCCATATTCTTTGGGTTCCTTACATCACTTCGATGTCAGCTTGCAGCGCACCAGAGGCTTTCAGCGCCTGGAGAATTTGAATGAGGTCACGTGGGTTGACGCCCAGAGAATTGAGGCCCTCGACCAGATCGCGCAACGGGACGCCGCCACGAATAACGGTGAGGTCGCCCTTATCTTCTTCAACCGTGACGCTGGAACGTGGCACGACGGTCGTTTCGCCTTGGCTCAGCGGGTTTGGTTGGCTAACAAGGGGGGTCTCTTGCACCGAGACGGTGAGATTGCCCTGTGCCACTGCGACAGTAGACACCCGCACATTATCGCCCATCACCACAATGCCAGAGGCTTCATCAACCACAATCTTAGCAACCTGATCGGGTGTTACATTCAGGCGCTCTACCCGGCCAATCAGGCTAACCATATCGCCTGGATAACCAATGGGCTTTGAGAGAACGACCGTTGAAGGGTTTTCTACCGAGGCAGCTGCGACACCCAAATTGGTGTTGATGGCGTTGGCGATGCGGCGGGCGGTCGTAAAATCTGGATTGCGCAACGCAAGGCGAAGTTCAGTTTGACCAGCAAGGTCAAAGTGAAGCTCGCGCTCAATCAGGGCTCCGTTTGCAATGCGGCCATTGGTGCTGACGCCGCGGCTGACACTCGTTCCAGAATTACCGGTCGCGGTAAAGCCGCCGACTGTTAGCTGGCCTTGGGCAACAGCATAGACTTGACCATCTGCGCCCATCATTGGTGTCACGAGCAGCGTTCCGCCCTCTAAGCTTTTTGCATCCCCAAAGGCCGAGACCGAGATATCCAGCCGTGTGCCTTGGGTAGCAAAAGGGGGTAGGCTCGCTGTTACCATCACGGCAGCAACGTTTTTGGTTTGCAGATTCTGCTCGCGGGTGTTGACGCCCATCCGCTCCAGCATGGCTTCCAAGCTTTGCTTGGTGAAGGGGGAATTGCGCAGACCGTCGCCAGTTCCGGGTAGACCAACCACAATCCCATAGCCGATCAATTGGTTGTCACGGACCCCTTCGATCTGCACCAGATCCTTGATGCGCGATTGGGCAAAAGTTTGGGAAGGCCAAGCACACCATAGGCTGATGAGCCCGAGCGTGAGGGCTGCAGAAACAAGACGGAATACGGGCGTAATTATCTGTGTCATTGGTTTTAACCATGCTAAATCCATGCCGCAATCTGGCTTAAGAAAAGCATTTTAAAACAATGGTTTCATGGGCGTACTTTGGCCTAGGCCTCCAAACCGATCGGCAAGGTTTGCCTAGGGCTGGTGGCATTCTGCCGTCTGCCCGCTTTCTTGTGTCACACATTAATCAGGTCTTAACCGGGGCGGCCCATGAATCGTGTTCATGAAAGTTAATGCGCCCACGTCCACATCCATTGCTTCTGGGGCCCGTCGCGCCACCGGCGGAGCGGCACCTGGATTTGTGCTGCCCGGACAAGTCGAAGGAGGGCCGGCGCAAGTCAATCGCGCGATGTCTGCGACCTCCATCGCCAATGTGGGCGCGCTTTTGGCCTTGCAAGGCGAAGACGATGTGGTTGAACGGCGCCGCCGTGCGACCCGCCGCTCTTCAACCCTCCTAGACCAGTTGGACGAGATACGTGTCGCCATTTTGGGTGGCGGCGTCAATCGCGACCAAGTGGCGCGTCTCTCTCAAACCCTGCGCGAACACCGCGATGCCGTGGATGATCCAGCCTTGAATGCGCTTCTCGATGACGTGGAACTGCGCGCTGAAGTCGAGCTCGCCAAACTAGAGCGCGCGCTTTAGGGGCATCGAGCGGTCGATTTTCAGGACCCTTTTTGATGTTGCAGCCAGTAGCTTGGTCTTTTAGCAGTTCTCGGCCCAGCCCAATGTTTCTTGCGCCTTGCGAGCGGTCTCGGGCTTCACTATAGCGCGAGGACATCGTGCGATGCTTTCATCGATCACATGCAAAAGCAGGGGTACGTCATGACGACGATAGTTATGCCAAACACCGATGTGCCAAGTGACTATGTGCCTACCGACGACGAAGAGTTCATGAATGAACGTCAGCGCGAGTATTTCCGCAAAAAGCTGCAGGATTGGAAAGGCTCGCTTCTAGCCGACTCCAAGGATACCTTATCGCATCTGCAAACAGAGACCGTATCTCTGCCAGATGTAGCAGACCGCGCCTCTGCTGAGACCGACAAAAATATCGAGTTGCGGGCACGTGACCGTCAACGCAAGCTTATTTCCAAGATTGATGCGGCGTTGCGCCGGATTGAGGATGGCTCTTACGGCTATTGTGATGAAACCGGTGAGCCTATCTCGTTAGGCCGCTTGATGGCCCGCCCGGTAGCTACCCTGAGCTTGGAAGCCCAAGAACGCCACGAGCGATCAGAGCGCATTCACCGCGACGACTAAGCCGAGGCGATCAGCCCGAAATCAAAATGGGCTGATTGCTCCTAAGATTTGCTGACCTTTGGGCGGCTGTTGATAGGCTGTGATCTGACCACGCCCACCGTAAGAGATACGGGCTTCCGCCATTTGTGTGTGGCGAACTTGATTGGCTGATGTGATATCTTGTGGCCGCACGATCCCGGAGACCAAGAGCTCGCGCAATTCATTGTTGATGCGCACTTCTTGGCGACCCGCCACAACCAAATTGCCATTGGGCAGCACTTGGGTAACAATGGCAGCAACGGTCATATCGACCTTCTCATTGCGCGCCACTTGGCCTTGGCCTGCAAACGCACCGTTAGAGCTTGCCCCGACCATGGTGGCCGGATCGAACCCTTCGGGCAAGACTTTACCCGGCAATTGTTCCAAGCCAAAGAAATTGGTTACGCCGCCTTCCAAGGTGGATTTTCTCGTACGGCCGGTTGAATTGTTCAATTGCGCCTGATCATTGATCTGGATCATAACGGTCAGGATATCGCCGATATTGGAGGCGCGGGGATCATTGAAGAATTGCCGCGAGCCTGCTTTCCACAGTGAGTTTGACGAGGCTTGGCTCATCTGTTGGGTTGGCATTGGCATCACAACTTGGCGACGCCCCGTTGCCGCATAAGCGGGGTTTTCAATCGGCGTCACTTCAGGCGGCTTACCAGCGGTGCGCACCTCATCGATCGTGGATGCGCAGCCTGTCAGGGTCAGAGCCGCTAAAATCACCATGCTGAACTTTTGCATCAATTGGCTCCATTCTGATTAGGCACCCGAGCCGAAAGCTGGCTTAGCATCACGCGGGCCGTGCCTGGGCCATCGACAATGGCTTCCAGCACTTTGTTGGATTTTGGGTTTAGAACTTTGACATTGGCTCCAATCGCTGCGTCCGCCATGGCTCTGCCGCGAATGGATAATTTGAGACCATTAGCTTCATAAATTAGGGTCACAGGCTCATTGCGACGTACAGACGGCGTGTCCATCACGTCCATCGCACGCACGGGGGTGTTGGCGAGTAAAACGCGCTTAGCAGTTTTGCCAATTAGGGCCTCAGGGTCTGCCAAAGCATCGCGAGGAGCGGTCGAAGGGGTGTCGATCCACACCACATCCTCTGCCTGAATAGCTTCACCGCGCTGGATCGTGCGACCAACGACAGCAAGGGCTTCTGGACGGGCAGGGGCTGCGGGCGCGCTGGCTCTTTGCCGGACATTAGTGCCATCGGCTGTCGAATTCGTTGGTTGGATTGAGTTTAGAGGCTCGGTGTACTCGGGTCCATAGACGACAACTTGGCGCACGCCTTCGTGGTTTGGCCAATTGAGGCCCGCTGCCCGAGCCCGCGCTTGCAGAGGTGCCGCACCAAAGACAAGCATTTGACCAGGACCGGGAGCGCGCGCAATCGCTGCGTTGGCAGAAGCGCCCGCATTGTCGAACACATCGCCGTAGGTAATTTGGGACTTGTCGGAACGCGGATTGGCTTTGAGTGATACTACAGGACCCTTTTGGGCAGCTTGCGCATAGCTTGGGCCAGTTTGTACGACAGGAGCGGCCAGCACCAAGAGCGCGAGGCAAGCAACCCAGTGAAACATAGGCGAAAGGCGGGCTTTCATCTAAGGCCTACCGTAGGACTTGAGAGGTAGCTTGCATCATCTCATCGGTGGCATTGATGACTTTCGAATTCATCTCATAAGCCCGCTGCGCGATAATGAGGGCTGAAATCTCAAATACCGGATTGACGTTGGATGCTTCGACATAGTTTTGGTTGATGGAGCCAAGGCCGGGCCCTGTTGGATTGCCGATGGTGGCAGGCCCTGATGCGGCGGTCTCAACCAACAGATTGTCGCCCAAAGCTTCAAGGCCTGCTGGGTTCACAAAGCCTGCCAACGTAATCTGGCCTAGATCCTGCGGTGCAGTTTGGCCGGAGATAATCGCTTGAACTTGGCCAGAGGTCGAAATGGAAAAGTCGAGGGCACCATCTGGAATCTGAATTTCAGGCTGCACGATATAGCCGTCGCCCGTGACGATTTGCCCGGTTGGGGAGGACGAGAAATTGCCCGCGCGCGTGTAAGCTGTTCGCCCATCTGGCAGAAGCACTTGGAAATAGCCCCGGCCATTGATGGCCATGTCAAATTTATTGTCGGTTCGGGTTAGGCTGCCTTGTTCGGCGATACGATAAACCGACCCCGTTTTTACCCCATAGCCGACCTGTACCCCGGTTGGGTCAATTGTGCCGGCGTCAGAGGTCGTTGCACCTGGACGTTCAAGGTTTTGATAAATCAAATCCTGAAACTCAGCCCGTTGACGCTTAAAGCCTGTGGTATTCATGTTGGCGATGTTGTTGGAAATGACTTCAACATTGAGCTGTTGGGCCAACATGCCGGTAGCTGCGATATTCATTGAACGCATGTGCTTGGTCCTTTAGTCAGATTAGGATTGAACCCGGGCGAGACGTTCGATCGCTCTGCCACGCAAGTCCTCAGTTTGTTTCTGCAGACGGGTTGCGCTTTCAAAAGCGCGACTGATTTCCATGATGCGGGTAAGCTCTGTCACCGCAACGACATTGGAGCCTTCGATCATGCCTTGGACAACTTGCGGATCGGCAGCAGCTTGGGCCGCTTCATCTGTGGGTCTCCAGAGATTGTCACCGACTTTGTCGAGCGCACCGGGGCGGTCAAACCGCGCGATGCCAAGTTGGGCGACGGTCACACCATTTTGCTGGATCGATCCATTTTTCGCGACCACAGGCTCGCCTTGGGTAATGTCTAAGGTGATCGGCTGGCCATCTGTATTGAGAATGGCGCGGCCATCCCCTGTTACGATGCGGCCTTCGGTGTCCATCTGAAAGCGGCCGTCGCGAGTATAGGCATTGCCTTGGGGCGTCTGTACCGTGAAATAGCCTTCGCCAGCCAAAGCAAAATCAAGCGGGTTGTCTGTGCGTTGCAGGGCACCGGGGCGGAAGTCACGCGCGATCGTATAATCGCGGACAAACTCAACCGTTTTAGGCCTTTCCGCAATCGAAGCAGGCCGCCTAATGACGGGCTCAAACAGAACTGATTCTGACTTAAAGCCAGCTGTGGACACGTTCGCCATGTTATTTGCAGCGACATCCATTTGTCGCCTCAAGGCGTTTTGAGCCGAAAGAGTGATGAGAAGTGTATTGTCCATCTCTATGTCTACCTTCTAGGTGAGCCCACGATGCGCTTTGGCACCAAATTCTCTGAGCCAGGCCCTACACTATGCAAGCGCTGGGCCAAGAATTAATCATTAAAATTCAATACTATAAATTAGATGGGGTTCACGTTCGGCAGATGATGCCGCGAAGAAATGGCCGGATCGGGCGCTTTTGGCCTGTCTCTGGGCAGTTTTTGCCGCATGGTTAAGATTTGGTGACATTTCATTAACCACGATTGGCTTAATTCTGGGATCTAGAAACGCCCATGCGTGCCCGCTGAGTCGGTGCTCGTTCAAGCCAATGAGAGACTCTAATGGCCGGTAAAAAAGAGAAAAAGGATGAAGCCCCTCCTGAAGGCGCAGATGGTGCCGAAGGGGAAGAAGGCGCTGGTGGCAAGAAGAAGCTTGCCGGCAAGCAACTAATTTTATTCATCGTTTTACCCGCTATTTTGCTTTTAGGTGGCGGTGGCGCTGCGGCCTACTTCCTTGTCTTTGCCAAAAAGCCTGCCGCGGTTGCCGATGCCAATGGTGAAAAGGGCAAGGAAGAGGACAAGAAGAAAAAGGACGAAAAGAAAAAGGAAAAGGGCAAAGAAGGCAAAGAGGGCAAGGGCGGTGATAAGAAAGAAGGCGGCATAAAGCTGGCTGAAGGCCCTAATGGGGAAGGGTTCGTCACGCTCCCAGACTTGATCGTCAATATTGCCACAGCTGACTCGCGTCCTGCCTATTTGAAGCTTCGTTTGACGTTACAAGCCAAGGATATGGAAACTGCAGCGACGATTGAGCCGCTTCTGCCGCGTATTCTTGATCAATACACAGGCTTTCTTCGTGAGCTGCGTATGGAAGATATTGCCGGCTCCGCTGGCTATTCCCGTTTGCAGCTTGAACTCTTGAAGCGGGTCAATCTCGCAATCGCACCAGCCCAAGTCGATGCGGTGCTAATCGAAGAAATGTTGGTTCAATAATGGCGGATGATGTTGATCAAGAAGCAATGGCGGCTGCTTGGGAAGCAGAGGCCGCGGGCGATGGCGCTGCTGCTGCCGGCGGTGGTGATGATGCTTTTGCTGCTGAATGGGACGCCATGGTTGGTGGCGAAACCGGCAAGACGATCTCAGCCTCCGCCATTGGTGCCGAACGGGTCCTAAACCAGGACGAAATCGACTCGCTCTTGGGTTTTGACCTTGGCGATGATGATAGTGATGAAAAGAACGGCATACGCGGGATCATCAACTCCGCCCTCGTTTCTTACGAACGCCTGCCTATGTTGGAAATCGTCTTTGACCGCTTGGTGCGGTTAATGACGACCAGTCTGCGTAACTTCACGTCCGACAACGTTGAAGTCTCGCTCGACCACATCTCGTCGATCCGGTTTGGCGACTATCTGAATTCCATCCCCCTACCCGCCATTCTCGCTGTTTTCCGCGCGGAGCAATTGGACAATTACGGCCTTATGACCGTCGATTCCAATTTGATCTATTCGATCGTGGACGTCCTTCTCGGCGGGCGACGTGGCACCACAGCCATGCGGATCGAAGGTCGCCCCTACACGACGATCGAGCGCATGTTGGTCACGCGGATGATCGAAGTGATCTTGCAAGATATGCAGGCTGCGTTTGAGCCCTTGAAGCAAGTCGATTTCTCTTTGGACCGGATTGAAACTAACCCACGCTTCGCCGCCATCGCGCGGCCAGCCAACGCCGCCATTATGATCAAGATGCGCATCGACATGGAAGATCGCGGCGGCCGCGTTGAACTCCTGCTTCCTTACGCAACCCTTGAGCCAATCCGTAAAATGCTCATCCAGCAATTCATGGGTGAGAAATTTGGCCGGGATAATATCTGGGAAGGTCACTTGGCCACCGAACTTTGGTCGACGGACATGCAAGTTGAAGCGGTCCTTGATGAACTTCCGGTGCCACTCGGCCGCTTGTTGAACTTAAAGGTCGGTGAAACCGTGTTCTTGAACCAACCCCCGGATGGCAGCGTGGAATTGCGTTGTGGTCAGATTGCCTTGACCAAGGGGCGTATGGGCAAGATGGGCCGCGCAATCGCATTGTCGCTAGATGGGCCACTAACAAACTCGGCAAGACGGGAGCTGTTGAACCAATGACCGACCTCTATATTCCGATTGCGCAGATCATTTTGGCGGTTGCGATGTTGGCTGTCGCGATTTTGTGCATCCGTCTGGACCGCAAGATCACTGCCCTTCGTGAAGGCAAGGACGGTGTGGCTGCTGCTGCTACAGAACTCGCTTTGGCAGTCGGTCGGGCAGAAGCCTCTGTTGCGGCGTTGAAGTCTGTTTCCGAGGCCGCTGGCGAGGACCTTCAACGCAACATCGAAGAGGCCCGCGCGGCGGCAGAGGCCTTGAAGTTTCTGGTAACAACTGCACGCGCAATTGAGTTGAAGCCAGCGCCGGCGCCTGAACCTGCACCAACGCGGCAAAAGCGCGACCTGCGTTGGGATGAAGAAGAAGTAGAAGAAGACTTCCGGCTGGCGCGGCGTGGTCGCCCGTTGACTGACACATGGGGTGGATTGAGATGAGTTTTAAGCTTCGGCCTTTAACGGCTTTGGCTGTAGGTTTGGGTGTGGTCGGCTTGGCACAAGTCGGCCGCGTTGCATTTGACGCGACCAATGCCATGGCCGCAGGCGAAGCCCCGAAAAAAGAAGCTGCTGCACCTGCTGATGCTGGGGCACCTGCTGCCGGGGCTGCCGCCCCTAAAGCAGGGCCACCAATGTGCTTGCCTGTCGATTTGGCCAAAGAAGCGGGTATTAGCGCAGCTGAGTTCCGGCTGCTGCAAACCTTGCAAGAGCGTCGTCAAACTCTCGATGCGCGCGAGCGCGATATCGTCACGCGCGAAAACCTCCTCGCCACAACAGACACAAAGATTCAAGAGCGTATGACTGCCTTGAAGGCCGTAGAAGGTAATCTTCAGAAACTGTTGGGCCAAGTTGATGATTTGGAATCTCAGCGGATCACGTCACTCGTCCGCGTCTATGAGAAGATGAAGCCCAAGGATGCGGCAGCTGTCTGGGAAGGTTTGGACACCGAAGTTTTGTTGAAGATCGCGCAGAAAATGAAGGAGCAGTCGCTCTCGCTTATTCTGGCTAAAATGTCGCCAGAGCGTGCACGCGAAATCACCCGTCGTTTGGCTGAAATTGATGCGCCAACTATGCCGATCATGGCGGGTAGCCCGCCTGCTGCCGCCCAAAATGCAGCTGCACCCGCCGCGGCACCTGCAACGCCGCCTGCGACCAAGGCACCGGCCACTAAGGCCCCGCCTGCTAAAGCGCCTGGCCAACAAGCTGCGTTAAACAACCAAGCTAAGGGCAGCCCAGCACCTAAAGGATCAGCTGCGGCCAATGCTGCGTTAGATGCCAAAGGGACAGGTCCAGCCGGGGCCGGGCCAACAGCGCCGCGTGCGCCGGCGCCAAAAGCGCCGAACAATCCATCTACACCTCAGCCAGCTGCAAAAGCCGCAACAGGTCAAGCTCCGGCAGACCCCGCACAGCGACCAAAGGCCTAAGTTTTCAGCAATTCTGCCTCTTTCAGTCGGTCTTCATTGGTAAGGGGAACTTAACCGGATTCAGGCATAAGCAGATTTTCCCAGAAACTGGGCCAGACGTGGCTTGGCAGCGGGATCAAGAGATCTGACTTAGAGACCAGATGGCCAAATTGCGTCGGTTACTTGCTTATGTTGTCTGTGTGGCACTTGCGATGCCACCGATGGCCTATGGCCAAAACGCCGCGCCTGCCGGCGGTGCCGCACCTTCGGCCCTACAAGGCCTCAAGGGCGTTACACTCTCGTCCAGCCAAGAAGCAACCTATGCCCGCCTGTTGATTGCTTGGCCTGCGGGTACCAATCTTTCTGCTACAGCAGTTGCTACGCCCAATAATGGCCTTGCCATGATCCGGCTGCCACGTGCGATTGAGGCCGACCCAACTGCGTTTGTCAAAGGCGCTCCAGATTTTGTGGCCTCAGCCGCGTTGAGCACCGACAAGCGCACCATTCGGGTTGCCTTGTTACAGCCAACCCGGGTGATCACCAGCCGCGTAGGCAATGTGCAAGCCTTTGACTTCGTGATGTCGAATGCGGAAGCACCGCCACCCTTTGAGGGTGAGGCGAAAGCCTTAGCCGCGGCAAACCCTGCAGGCAAAGCGGGCGAAGGCCCAGCCGATGAGGAGTCTGGCGCACCCAAAAAAATGATCAATGGGGCTGCGCCGGTCGGGGCACCCAGAGTTCAAGTGGATGTATTTGAGGCCAAGGAATTCACCCGTCTGCGTCTGTCACGGGTGGGTAACCAGTTTCCATTGCCGGCCCATGGCTATGCCCGCCGGGGCGACCGGTTAGCGATTGCGATGCCAGGTAGATTTGCCTTTGATACCGCAGCGATCCGGAACCGTCCGCCCGAGCGGGTTTTGGATGCGGCGCGCTATAACTCCGACACAGATTCATCCTTCCTTCTGGATGTGGCACCCAACAGTGTTGTGCGTCATAGCCGAGACGGTAATGCAATCGTAATCGACATTATGCCAGAAGGGGCAAACCCCAATACGATTCAGGCATTGCAAGAGGAAGCTGGCGGCAAGATTGGTTCGCCCGCCCCTAAGTCCGTTGCTGGTAAGCAAGCTGCCAAAGGCGAGGCTAAGGCGGGGGAGGCGACTGAAGCACCGCCAAATCCAGAAGCCATGAGCGAAGAAGCAAAAGCCAGCGAGCTTGATGCCGAGGCCTTACTCGCTCAGCGGCCAGATCCTGCCCCCACCGGCCGCGTCCGCATGAGCAGCGCCATGATCGGTAAGGAATTGCAGCTGGAGTTTGATTTTGAAGCTCCAGCCCCAGCCGCCATGTATCGCCGGGGTGATTCAATCTACGTGCTATTTGCGACAGCGGCCGATATGGATGTTGGCCGCGTGCCAAGTGGTAAGTTCCTTAGCCGAATTGAGAAAGTTCGCGGTGATGGTGTTTCAGGGATTCGCATCGTCGCGCCGCCTGAAGTTCAAGCAACACCAACTTCTTTAGGATCAAAGTGGAAAGTTGTTCTTTCTCCCCAGAAACAAGCGACAGGTCGTTCGATTGGTTTGGTTCGCGAACAAGCTTTGGACGGTACCTCGCGGGTTAAGGCTTTGGTGCCTGATGGCGCAGCAACCGGCATGATCACAGATCCAGCCGTGGGCGACACCCTGCTGATCGGCCTGGCCTTAGGCCCCAATAGCAGTTTGGGCACACAGCGATCTTATTTGGAAGCGGTACTACCAGAAACATTCCACGGTCTAGTGGTTGTTCCCCGAACCGATGATTTCGCTTTGCGGCGCGATGTCGATGGATTTGTCTTGGTCCGTCCGCAGGGCATGGCCTTATCGGGCTTGGCTCCATCTGATGATGTGGGCGCTGGTCCTGCTACCGCACCGGGCTTTATCGACTTTAATTCTTGGCGCTTGGGTCCAAAGATCGATTTCACCAACAACCTCAATAAATTGCGTCGGAAAGCTGCGCTTGAACTGGGTGACAGCAACAATAAAATTACCTCGCGTGTTGATTTGGCGCATTTCCTAGTCGCTTGGGATTTGGGTGCTGAGGCATCTGGCGTCATTCGCCAATTGCGCTCCGATGTTCCAGCTCTTGAGCGCTCACCAGAATTGCTGGCCCTTGAAGGTATCGCCACCCTGATGGGGGGGCAAGGGAAAGCGGCTCTGGATTTGTTGAGTCAGCCAGAAGTCGCCGAAGATCCGGCCGCCCAGCTATGGGCAGGGCTTGCTGCACAGATGAGTGGCAATGCCAGTGAAGCGCGTGTCCGCTTTGAACGGGGCAAAACTGCGCTCCAGAATTTCGAGCCGGAGTATCGCGCTCGATTTAACATTGCCAATGGCAACGCTGCGCTTGAACTCGGCGATGGTGCTTTGGCTTCCATGGCAGGCAGCAGGGCCCAGCGCGAAGCCCAAGATGGCCTCACCCAATTGCAAGCAGCGCTGTTGGCAGCGCGTGCCATGGGGGCTACGGGCCGTATCAATGAGGCCTTGGTTGCTTTGACCAAGCTTGCGACCGCACCTGATCGCGAGATTGCCGCACGGGCGGCCTATGAAAAGGCTAACCTAGGGGAGGCCAACGGCAAGATTTCGCCGATTGAAGCGATCAAAGAACTCGATGCTCTTCGCTACACGTGGCGCGGTGACGACTTAGAATTGGACATTCTACGTCGTTTGGGCGGCCTTTACGTTCAAGCTGGCGATATTCGCTCTGGCCTGACGACAATGGCCAGCGCTTCAACTCTGCGTCCTGATCTGCCAGCCGCCCGTCGACTACGTGATGAACTGTTCAAGCAGTTTAAGTACTTGTTCCTAGAAGGCGGCGCAGATGGGATGGACCCTATCCAAGCTTTGGCGCTTTTCTATGACTTCCGTAACCTGGCTCCGATCGGCCCTGATGGCGACCGCATGGTGCGTGGCCTGGCAGAGCGCTTAGTGGCGCTGGATCTGTTACCCCAAGCCACACAATTGTTGCAGCACCAAGTCGATAAGCGCCTCGAAGGCTTTTCAAAAGCCCAAGTTGCGACCGATCTCGCTGCGATTTACCTTATGGACCGCCGCCCAGAAGAAGCCTTGCGGGCTATTTGGAATAGCCGCGTTTCGCTCCTGCCAGAACCTTTGAATGAACAGCGACGTTTGATCGAAGCGGCAAGCTTGGCTGAACTTGGCCGTAAAGATCACGCGCTTGAGACCATTGAGTTTGACGACTCTCCTGATGCGGCGCGGTTACGGACCGAGATATACATGCGGACAGGAGACTGGCCCAATGCGGCAACCAATGCCCGGGCCTCTCTGCCGCCAGCAAAGGCCGCCTTATCTCCCGAAGATGCTGGCGAAGTATTGCGGGTTGCTGTCGCCCAAGCCATGGCGCGGCAAGATGGCTTTAACCGTGGCCTTGTCCGGACTTATGGACCAGCCATGAGCAAAAGTGCCTATGCAGAAGCCTTCAAAGTGGTAACCGACACTGCCATTCCGTCTAGCGCGTCCTTGCAATCGGCTGTGAAGATCGCCACCGGTGGCTCGCCCTATGACGGTCTTATGCGTCGCTTACGCGACCGCCTGAACCGCATTGAAGCACCATCAGAAGCCGAGGCTACCCAATCTGCGCGGGCAAGCGGGCCAACCGACGGCAATCCAAATGGACGTCTGAGCTCTGCCGTGCTTTCAGTCTTGCCAAAGGCGCTGCAGCCAAATGGAGCCCAAAAGGAAGCGGCCCCACTTTTGCCAGATGTGCGGCCAAGCTTGCCGCCGCAACGTTCTCAAGCTGTGGCTGCCGCTTCGCAGCGCTCCCCGGCACGTACGGCTAACAATGCGAACGCACCTAGCAGGCTCAACGCGCGTTCGGGCGTGGAAGCCCCGCGTGATCCCCCGCAAGGGCCGGTTTTGGGTCGCTAACCTGGTGGGACAGCTCTAAAGCTCTGAACAAGACTTTCAGCAACCAACCGCCAACCATCGACCAGCACAAAAAAGATCAGCTTGAACGGCAGCGACACCACAACCGGTGGCAGCATCATCATGCCCATCGCCATCAAGAGTGAGGCAACGACCAGATCAATCACCAAAAACGGTACAAATAACAAGAAGCCAATTTCAAAGGCGCGCCGCAATTCGGAAATCATGAAAGCAGGCGTTACCACTCGCATCGGCAAGGCTTGGGCATTTTGTGGCGTCGGGATGCGGGCCAAGCGTATGAATAGCTCCAAGTCCTTTTCTCGCGTTTGGACCAGCATGAATTGCTTCAAAGGCTCCGTCGTGCGCGGCCAAGCTTGTTCCATCGTCAATTCTTGCTTGGTCAGGGGGGCAATACCCTCATTCCAGGAACGCTCGAAGGTCGGCTGCATGATAAAGGCGGTAAGAAACAAAGCCAGCGAAACCATGACCGCATTGGGTGGTGCCTGTTGCAGACCAATCGCAGTCCGTAACAGCGACAAGACCACCACAATCCGCACAAAACTGGTGGTCATGATCACAACAGAGGGCGCTAGAGACAGGATGGTGATCAACGCAACAGTCTGAACCACCCGCTCTGTAAGTCCGGTCCCACTACCTAAGTCCAAATTGATCGATTGGGCCACGGCGGTGGCAACCCCCAACATGGAAGCCGCCATGGCACAGACAAAAATGATCAACCAGCGCTTGAGTAAGCGTTTGAGTTCGGACCTTGATTGGCCCTTGGCGGGAGCAGCTTTGTGTTGGGCTTTTGGCGTCATGACGGGGTGCCTGTAGCGGATGGGACAGCGAGCGGATTGGGCTTTGTGGCTTCTGGGTCGATTGTCTTCGTGCTCAGTGTGCTCGCCCCAGTAGGGGAGACCAAGACCAAATGCTCTTGATCATCGCACTGAATGAGAATGGCACGAGTCCGCCCGGCATCTAGCCACAATTGCTCAACCAATTTCAGTCGCCCTTTGGCCATGCTGGGCATTTGGCCCTGCATCAGGCCATAACGGCGGGCGAGCCAAGCGGCACCGAGCAAGAGGCCCAGAGTCACGGCCAAAGCGGCTGTTGCCCGAATGAGGTCAAAAAAGTCCATTGGTCAGCCCTCTGTCCTAGATGCCATCCTACCAAAATCGCGCGTGCTTCTGCACACGTGATCCCGCGTCGCCCGCTCCGGTTAATCAAAAGTTAACAAAAGGGCCTCAGGGATATTAATCAGTGCTTAACCACGATCACTTCATCATTACAGATGCGAAGAATCGCAAGGATCAGGTCATGGGCATCACCGACACGCCATTTTTTAACGTTCTGCGCGAACGTATGGGGTTTCTGAACGAGCGTCAGAAGCTCTTGGCAGAGAATGTCGCCAATGCGTCCACACCTAAATATGTACCGCGTGACCTCGATAATCGCGCCTTTGCCGATGCAATCGCGCGGCAAATGCCGCAAGCGCGCAGCGGCCTTGCCGGGGCGGCCCCTTTGTCTCCAGTTAAAATGGCGGCGACGCGGTCTGGGCACTTAGATGGCGGTGCGCCCGCAGCAGGCTCTGGTCGCGCGATTAAGAAACCAGACAGCGAAGTGACGCTGGATGGCAATGCCGTCGTCTTGGAAGAACAAATGATCAAAGTGGCCGATACGCGCATGAATTATGACGCGGCTCTGGGCCTCTATCAAAAAGGTTTGCAATTGATGCGCTTGGCATCGCGCAAGCCGCAATAGGAAGATAAGCCATGTCGGATATGAACGCTGCGCTCAATGTTGCTGCTTCCGGCCTTCGCGCTCAAACCGCGCGGATGAAGGTAATTGCGGAAAACATCGCCAACGCCAATTCTACGGCACCTAATCCCGATGCCAACCCGTATCAGCGCAAAGTCAGCGTCTTTGGCCAAGTTCTGAACCGCGAGAATGGCACAACTGAGGTCAAGATGACCAAGGTCCAGAACGACACTTCCGATTTCCGTTTGCGCTATGACCCGACACACCCCGGCGCCAATGCTGAGGGTTATGTGAAATTGCCAAACGTCAACACGCTGATTGAAAGCCTCGATATGCGAGAGGCCCAGCGTGCCTATGAAGCTAACCTAAATGTCGTTGAAAGCGCGCGGGCCATGATGTCTCGCACGCTCGATTTGTTGCGCCGCTAAGCGCGTATTTTCAGGAGAAACCTGAGTCATGAATTCCGCTGCCCTCTTAGCTGCCAAGGCCTATGGTGCCGCCGCCGGTGGCGCTGCCCCCAGCACGGGGCCAGTGATTGCCGATACCAACTTCAATTTCTCGTCCATGTTGGCCCAACAAGTTTCGTCCACGGTCGAAGCCACAAAGGCTGCAGAAACCCAAGCGGCTCAAGCGGTCACTGGTAAGGCTGAAATGATCGACGTCGTCACGGCCGTTGCCGCTGCCGAAGTACAGATGGAAACCATGTTGGCCTTCCGCGATCAGGCCATCCAAGCCTATCAGGAAATCATGCGGATGCCCATCTAATATCAGCGCGCAACTTTGATCCTTTGGATCAAAACGCGCTGTTGTTTAAGAGTCATGCTGCCCAGCCGAACTTGTATCTAAGCCCAATCTGGCTCAGATCAGGCTTATGAGCAGAAGTTTGATCTATGGCGATATTCCAGCCGGCTTAGTCGAGGTGCCGCACGATGGGGTGCAGGTTTCCCCGGTTCATCCTGGCGCTGTTACCTTGGACGCCTTGAAAGAGGGCTCCTATGCGGGCCTCGTGATGCGGGCACCAGCCAATACGATTGAGCGCCGTCATGAAATCGCGCTCGCCTTGCGTGCTTTAGCCCCCGGCGCTCCTTTGACGATTTTGGCCCCAAAGGATAAGGGCGGCACACGTCTCGCCAAAGACTTGATGGGCTTTGGTGTCATGGTCTCCGATCAACCCAAACGCCATCACCGCATTTGCCAAGGCACCCGCCCAGAGGCTCTACGTGGCATTGAAACAGCGTTGACAGAAGGCGCATTGCGTTCCCTGCCTGATTTAGGATTTTGGGGACAGCCGGGGTTGTTTAGTTGGGACCGTTTGGATGCTGGCTCCAAAGTCTTGATGGACGTCTTGCCGCCTTTATCAGGAAAAGTGGCCGATTTCGGGTGCGGGGCAGGGGTGTTGTCGCAACTGGTCTTGCAGGGCCCAAAAGTCACCGCAGTCACTGGGTTTGAGCTGGATCGCAGGGCGATTGCTGCTGCGCATAAGAGTATTCAAGACCCAAGATTCTCAAGCGTCTGGGTCGATTTGGTTGCCACAGGCACACCTGGGCAGACCTTTGATGCCATCGTGATGAACCCACCGTTTCACCGCGCGGGGATTGAGGATCAAGCGCTGGGTATGGCCATGATTGTGCGCGCGGCAGAGGCTTTGCGCCCCGGTGGCTCCCTCTGGCTGACCGCCAACCGCCATTTGCCCTATGAAGCAATCTTGAAGGCCCGCTTCGCCAGCTTCACGCTGAAATCTGAGGCGCAAGGCTTTAAAGTCTATCAGGCGATCCGATGAGCCGACCGGTTCCAACCGCCCGTCTTGATCGCCTTCTGGCAAACATGGGCTATGGGTCTAGGCGCGAGATTGGCCTGATGACGAAAGCGGGCTGGATCACCCTCGATGGTGAGATCGTGCGCGATGAGGCCGCGCGCGTCCGTCTAGAAGCTGATTTACCGGCCCGCCTGCTCATCCGTGGCAAGAAGCTCGACCCTTTACCCGGCATGGTCATCATGGTGCATAAGCCTTTGGGCGTGACCTGTTCGCGCAAAGAGGCGGGCACGCTCATCTATGACTTGCTACCCGACCGGTGGCGCGCGCGCGATCCTGCCTTATCAACTGTCGGGCGGCTGGATAAAGAGACTTCCGGCCTCATAATGATGACCGATGATGGCGACCTCTTGCACAAAATCATTTCGCCAAAACACCATGTGCCCAAGCGATATGTTGTCACGCTCGATCGGCCGCTGGATGGCTCTGAAGTGGCCACGTTCGCTGCTGGCGGCCTCATGCTGGATGGCGAGACCAAGCCCTTGTTGCCCGCAGAGTTAGAAGTGACGGGGGAGCGTTCGGCTATTTTGACGCTGCATGAGGGCCGTTATCATCAGGTTAGGCGCATGTTTGCGGCTATCGGCAACCATGTCACCGCGCTTCATCGCGATCAGATTGGGGCGTTGGCCTTACCAGGAGATCTCGACGCTGGCAGCTTACGCGTGATGTCGGACGAGGATGTCGCAAAAGTGTTTGCTCTTTCCGGCAAGTAAAGTCACGATCCAGCTAGAAATTATACTATTGGGAGGCCACGTCATGAAAAAAAATCTCTTTAAGTCGCTCTGCCTAACGCTCTTTATAACTGCCGGGCTGACTGGTGGAACAGCATTCGCCCAAGCGACAGCCACGCCACCAGCACCGCAGCCTCGTCTGGATTGGCCGAAGTCTGGCTATAATGTTGGCTTTCCAGCTCCAGCGGATAAGCGCGTGACACGAGATAATGCGCTCGCCTATCCCTATACCGGGTGGAGCTATCAGCATGTACGAGAGTTGTTTCCAACCCGCGGCGTGGCGCGCGGTGGCCCTGTCAGCTTGTTGCCCAGCCAGCCAATGTCACTTGATGGGCTAACCATTACCGCCTCGGACGGCAAGACAATCAGCTGGGGGCAATTTGAGGCCGAAACCCATACCGACGCCATGTTGGTGCTGCATAAAGGCAAAATCGTTTATGAGCGCTATGCCAATGGCATGACGCCCGAAAGCCAGCATCTGTTGTTCTCGGTCACCAAGTCGTTTGTCGGTCTCATGGCTGAACTCCTGATCCATGATGGCAAGCTGGATGAGACCGCGAAAGTCATTACCTATGTGCCCGAACTTGCGGGCTCCGCTTGGGAAACGGCGACTGTGCGCGACCTTATGGATATGCGCGACGGGGTCAGCTTTGACGAGAATTACGCCAATCCAAATGCGGAGATCCACCGCTATGCCTTGGCTTGGGGCTGGGGCCCCGCCAATATCCCGGCACCAAAGGGCGTTTACGAGGCGCTGCCGACGCTGAAGACCCGCTTTGCTGATTCCGGTGGCCCCTTCCGCTATCGCTCTGCAGCAACCGACGCTTTGGGCTGGGTGATCGCGCGGGCCAGCGGGCAAAGCCTATCAAGCCTCGTTTCTGAACGGGTTTGGAAGCGCTTGGGGGCTGAGCATGACGCAACTTGGGCGATTGACCCAGCCGGACAGGAAATCGCTGCGGCTGGCCTCAATGTCACAGCACGTGACCTCGCCCGCTTGGGTGAAATGCTGCGCCAAGATGGTCGCTTTAACGGCCAACAAATCATTCCTGCTGCTGTGGTTAAGAAG
>JBEIEG010000011.1:0-23183 GCA_040383035.1 Hyphomonadaceae bacterium
AGCTTTTGGTGCGACGGAGCGGAAGTCGATGAAGTGTTGCTTGCCGGTGGCTTGATCGTGGATCAGCATAAAGCCGTCGCCGCCAATGTTGCCTGCACGTGGCAAGGTCACGGCCAAAGCAAAACCAATCGCAACCGCTGCGTCTACAGCATTACCGCCTTGTGCAATGATGTCGGCCCCGACTTTGGACGCGGTGGCGTTTTGTGTGACCACCATGCCAGACTGGCCGACAACAGGTGAGTGAATGCTAGGATATTCAAGAAGCTGTCTGCGCTGCGCTTGCACGGGCGTGAAAATCAGCGAGGCCGAAACAACAGCCCCCAGAACCAAACGCATAAGGTGAGATGTTTGTTTCATCGCCGCTTCTTTCCCGCTAGAATTCAACCATTATTGCTAAGGCATCAAGGGCCCCTTCAAGCAATGCGCAAGAAAGGGGCCCCTGACCTGTTCAGACGAGTCTTAGAATTCCTTGGACAATTCCAAATAGAACATCCGACCAATTGGGTCATGCAAGGAACCCAAGAAGCCATAGTTGGACGAGCTACGCGGTGGCTTTTGGTCAAACGCATTGCGCGCACCAAAGCGGGCCCGATAGCCATCTTGGCGGTACTGGACATAGGTGTTGACGGTGGTCATGGAGTCCAACTGATAGTTTTGCCCATCGACCAACAAGGTGCCCGTATCAAAGACTGGACCGACATAACTGACCAAGGCACCCACACTCATGGGGCCTTTGCGCCAAGTCAGGTTCGCCGTGGCGCGCCATTCTGGATTGCCATTGACCTGAATTTGACTGCCGGCTTGGGTGATCGTCACACCGGTCCCAAACTTGCCCGCCGCATTTGCGTCGATCAGTTCTTGTTGCACAGGAGAGGCGGACTGCTGGAACTCAGTCAATTTCGAAGCGGCTAAATCAATGCTGAAATTGCCATACTTTTTGGTCCTAAGATCATAGCTCAAGCCAAAATCAATCCCTTCCAACGTGCGGGGACCGAGGTTGAAGTAATCGTCCTGTACAAAGGAAAGATCGCCGACCACTTGTGTACCGACGGGGGCAAAACGGACGACGTTTGGATTGGACTTGCCGCTCTGGCGTAACAACAGATCATAAAGGATCTGGTTCTGTGCGCCCTGGATCCCGATCACGCCATCCGACTTCAACGACCAAGAATCGACGGTAAAGGTCAAGCCCTTGATTGGCTGGAACACCAGACCATAGGAGAAGTTCTCCGCATCTTCCGGCTTCAGCTTTTGATTGCCCGCCCGGACTTCCAATGTGCTGACACCCGTACAGGTCGTGTTGTTCAAGCGGCAGGCTGCAAAGTCGGTCCGCGTGTTTGCCACTTGCGTGCCAGCGCTATAGAATTGTGCAAGGTTTGGCGCACGATAGCTTTGCGACCACGAGCTGCGCAGCTTGATCGCATCGACAATCACCCAGCTGCCAGCGATCTTTGGCTTCACCACCTCGCCGAAATCCGAGTAGCTTTCGCCGCGTGCCGCCAATTGCAAGTCGATCGACTTGATGAGCGGAACATTCATCTCTTCCGACACGACTGGTACGGAAAGTTCAGCAAACAAAGCGGAGACAGAGCGATCGGCCTTCACATCTGGTGACGGGCTCGCGCCCATGATGTCCGTGCCATAGGTGATGCCGCTAACAACATCGGTATAGGTGACTGTCCCATCAAGGCGGGCGTCGCGATTGTCTTGATAGGTCTCGTTGCGAACTTCAACACCACCAGCAAAGCCGACGGAACCTGCGGGCAACTTAAACAATTCTGCCTTGGAGATCTTGAAGTCGATCGTGGCCAAAGAAGTGGTACCAATACGATTGGCATTGACCAAGAAGGACTTGATGGTTGCAGCGTCGCTCGGTGTCGCATCGCCAAAGGAATAGGCTGGCTGGGTCCCACCATTGAATGGGTTGTAGGCGTCTGGGGTGGATTTAGCCAAAGCCTGCTGGAACAAGGTGTTGCTGATGACGTTGCGGGTTTCGTCATCGGTACGGGCCCACGAATAGGTCACGGCCGATTCCCATTTGAAATCGCCCCAATCCCCGCGCAAGCCTGCGAGACCGCGCACCATGTCGTCGGTCACCACAAAGGTACGAGGACCGGCATCAACTGGGCGATAGGTGGTGATCCGCAAGGCCAAGCCAGTGGTGGGTACACCGGTCAAATTGGCGAGGCGGTTTGGGTTGGCCACGCCATTGATCGTAGCAGCACCAAACGGGTTGTAGAAATTGGTAGCGGGGATCGAGATTACGGCACTTGAAATCGGGGCCGATTGCTCGCGCTTGCCTTCCAATTCAGCATGATAATAGCCAAGCTCGGAGAAGAACTCCATCGAGCCGATATCTTGGGTGAAGGTACCAAATAGGGTGGCGCGGTCTAGCCCACCGCGAATGCTGCGGTCTGGGTTTTCATCATAGCGCAAGACGCGGGAGTTTGCGCCGGTGATCGTGCCACTGCGCAAGCACAGATTGCCATTTATAACGGTGCTGGAACAGCCGGCTGCGAAATTATTGGTTGGCTCCACATGGAACACGCCCGAAGCCGTCAATGCCGTGGTGCCTTGGCGAACAACAGTAGTTGCCGGAATGACCGTGAACGAACCCCAAGGCGAAGAGGTGGAGCGGTTGTCAAAAGAAGTATCGCCTGCCCAAGGCGTGCCGAACAGAGCGGCGCGATGGTCTTCACTGGCGGAAAACGCCCGCTCGCTCGCCATTAAGGGCGTGCGGTGGGTATAGCTGCCAAATACCATCAAGCGGCCGCCGCCTGGGGTCTCAAAGCCCGACTTGATCGACGCCGTCGATTCTTCGGTGCCATCGGCAAACGCATGACGGAGATCAGCGCGCACGCCAGTGTACCGCTTGTCCAGCACCACATTGACGACGCCAGCAACCGCGTCTGCGCCGTAGATGGCGGCGGCACCATCGCGCAACACTTCAATGCGGCTGATCGCCCCGACAGGTAAAGAGTTCGTATTGGCAGTTTGCACCGGCACGAAGTTTTCAGTCTGCGTGCCTGGCGTCAGGATCATGCGGCGACCATTGAGCAGCACCAAAGTGTTGCCAGTGCCAACGCTGCGCAAGTTAATCGACGAGTTATCGCCGCGCGCGTCATTGAGATTGCCAGTCGTGCGCGACTCTTGGAATTGAACGTCACCCGCTTGCGGGATCGAGCGGAACAGATCGTCGCCCGAAACACTGCCGACAGCGGCAATCCGCTCAGCCGTCAACACCGACACAGGCAAGTCACCTGCAGCCTTTGCGCCTTCAATCCGCGTCCCGACAACTACAATGACTTCGGCTTCTTTGGCGGCCTCAGGCGCGGTTGGCGCAGGTGCTGTTTGAGCGAAAGCTGGTGCGATCGAGGTAAAGGAAAGTGTCGCAAGAATGGTGCAACACAGCATATTAGACTTCAGTGACATAGGTTTTGGCCCCCAAAAAAATTGGTCCGTATACCAAAACCTGATCTCGAAAGTACCAATCAGCTTTCAGCATGTTCAGTGCCAACTGTCGCACTCCTTTGCCAGCTTGCCAACCAAAAGACCTGTATTTTTCTTGTTACAAACCAGCAATGACACCGTGGGACATCTGCAAACAGCCACAGACCCGTGCATGCTTTGACAATTCACTTTAGGGTGGACTCGCTTGATCACGGGAGGCGATCCAACATGACCCAGACTTCATTGCCACGTCGACTCGCCGTTATCACAGGGGCTTCTTCTGGCATCGGCGAGGCGTTTGCCCGCGCTTATGCGAAGCGGGGGGTAGACCTCTGCCTTGTCGCTCGCCGACTCGATCGACTGGAAGCCCTGGCAAAGGCCTTGTCTCAGCAACATGGGATTTCAGCTTTTGCCGTCCAAGCTGACTTGTCGAAGCCAGAAGCGACCGGCCTAATCGTGACCGCTTTGGCAGAGCACGACAGATCGTGCGACATTCTGGTCAACAATGCTGGCTATTCCCTGCCTCAGACTTTCTTGGCTACCAAAGCCGAACAACAAACGGATTTTGTCGCGGTCTTGGTGACCTCCGTCGTCAGCCTCACCCATGCCCTTCTGCCGGGCATGGTTCAACGCGGCTATGGACGCATCATTAATGTCGCCAGCATGGTGGCCTTTTCCTCCGGCGCGGCGGGCCATACGCTCTACCCTGCTGCCAAGAGCTTTGTGGTGAAAATGACTCAATCGCTCGCCGCCGAAGTGGCAGACAAAGGCGTACTGGTAACGGCCATTTGCCCCGGTCAGACTGAAAGCGACTTTGCCAAAGCCAATGGCACCGATCAATTGATCGCCAAGTCTAATCTGTACAAGCAAACAGCCGAAGACGTGGTTGCAATTGCCATGGCGGCCAATGAGGTTGGCAAGGAAGTGGTTGTCCCTGGCTGGCCAAACAAACTTGCGGTTGCATTTATGAAAATTCTGCCAGATAGTTGGACGGCGGCCCTCATCCGCCCTCAAGCCAAGAAATTTGCCCTGCCCGACCCTACTGCCTAACGAGACAAACATGCCCCATTATGACATTCTGATCATCGGTTCCGGCGCCGGGGGCGCTAGCTTCGCCCAAGCCTTAGCAGCGACCGGAAAGTCTATTCTCATCCTCGAGCGCGGCGAACATCTTCCAGTTGGTCGCGAGAATTGGGATCCAAGGCGTGTTTTCGTTGACCGGATTTATCGCACGGACGAGCAATGGACAGACAAGGACGATAACCCCTTCACACCCAACACTCATTATTGGGTTGGAGGCAACACAAGCTTTTATGGTGCAGCGTTGATGCGCTTTAAGTCTCTGGACTTTGAGCGGATGGAGCATTTTGACGGCATAAGCCCGGCTTGGCCCGTCACGTATGAAGACATGCGGCCTTGGTATGAGGTGGCTGAGCGTATTTGGGAGGTTCATGGCGAGCGCGGCATTGACCCCACAGATGACCCTAATGACCCGCCCTACCCCTTTCCTGCTCTAACGCATGATCCGGGCATGATCCGATTGAAAGAGCATTTTGAGGACTTAGGTTGGACGCCTTCGCCACTGCCATTGGGCATTCGCCGCAATGATGAGAATCCGCGTGATGGCAAATGTGTGCGGTGCAAAACGTGTGGCGGCTTCCCGTGCCGCTTGCTGGCCAAAGTGGATGCACGCACGGCGGCCTTGAAGCCCCTTGAAGCCTATCCTAACGTCACGCTTCTGCCGGGCCATAAAGTTCTAGAGTTGAAGACCGACGCGAGCGGCAAGAAAATCACGGAAGTGGTGGCGTCTGGACCAGATGGGGAAGTGACCTTCACGGCAGATTATGTCGCGTTGGCAGCAGGGGCTGCCAATTCGGCGGCCCTACTTTTGAAATCCGTCACCCCCAAACATCCCAATGGCCTCGCCAATAGCTCAGACCAAGTTGGGCGCAATTATATGTATCATTCCACCTCAGCGGTACTTTCCGTAACGCTGCTGGCGCGTTTTGAGTCCAATTTTCCGAAGACCTTGTGCGTCAATGATTTCTATTATGGCGACTCACAGGAACAATTCCCCTATCCCATGGGCCAGATTCAAATGCTGGAATATATGTCGGGCCAAACGTTAGAAGGGCAGTTAGCTGACGTAGTAAACCCCAATTTGATCCCGAACTCTTTTAGCGATGCTGTTGCCGAACGCATGGTCAGCTTCTTGGTGATGTCCGAAGACCTGCCGCTGCCTCACAATCGGGTTACGCTGAACGAAAATGGCGGGATCAAGCTCTCTTACACGGAAGGCGATTTAACTGCTCACAAAAAGCTCGTTGAAAAGTTAGAGACGGGCCTTCAAGGCTTCACACGTGAGCGAACCTCGCTATTCGAAGGCCAGTTTATCATTGACCAAGAACTACCACTTTACGGCACCGCCCACCAATGCGGGACCCTTCGCATGGGGGATGACCCAGCAAGCTCGGTAGTCGACAAATGGTGCAAGGCCCATGATTTGGACAATCTCTATGTGGTGGACGCAAGCGTGTTTGTTTCCTCCGCTGCGGTTAATCCGACCCTGACCATTGTCGCAAATGCGTTGCGGGTAGGCGACCATTTGGCGAGGCAGTTGAACGGCTGATTTGGGCCGCGTTGAGCCAAAAGGTTCACAACCTCGTCAGCCCGCCCAATCTTGCACCCGGCCTCATTTCAAGCCATGGTAGCGCTATGCCGCTGCGTCACCTTTGTGAACCCGTCGAACTAGCCCCGGGCATGACCGTTTGGGCAGAACGGGTTAAGCATGGTGAAGACGCGCCGGGTCTCGACCGCTTTCCCCATTATCATAGCGTCGCTGAACTGGTGATTTTTCAGTCCGGGGCCGGGTCATTCTGGCTTGATGGTGAGGAGATTCCGCTGCATCCGCGCAGCGTCGTATATGTGCCGCCCATGTGCCACCATGATTATGTGTTCAGTCCGGGCGAGAAGGCTTGGGTGTTGGTACAGTTAGATGCTGATACGGTTCAGGCGCTCTCTCAAGCGGTCCCTGAATTGGATTTGGCACACCCGTTTTATGGCGTCCCATCTGAAAGCCAAGCCAAACAGCTCGACACTTTATGCGACCTTTTATTGGAAGCTGGCCAATCCATTTCCCAAACGGCGATTGTGACGCGGACGGCGGAGCTGATCGTCTGGGCCGCCTATGCGACGCGGATCGCTAGGGCGCCCGCGCAACGCCAAGGCCAAAAAGTGGCGCTGCCCGTCGATCGTCTACGTCCAGCACTCGAAGCGCTGCGCGCTCAACCGGGCAAGGAATGGACTTTGGATCAGATGGCCTCGCTATGTCACATGTCTGCCAATTATTTTTCGCGGCGGTTCGCTGAGATCATGGGCATGAGCCTAACGACCTATGTGCGGGTTTATCGTTTGCAATTGGCCGCCAGGCGCTTGGTGCAAGGCCGCGAGGCTATTGGCATCATTGCCCAAGATGCAGGGTTTGCCAGCCCCGCCCATTTTGCCTTTCAATTCAAACAAAGGTTTGGACTAACCCCGCGCGCGTATCGACAAGCAGGTCAAGCGCGCAGCTTGCCTCAGCCCACAAGGACATCTGCATGACCTTTCGTTCGCTTCTAAAAGGCCTCAGCTTGGCTGCCCTGACCTGTGCGTCTTTGGCAGGTGGTGGCGCGATGGCACAGACCCCCGGCCCCCTGCATGTGCCCTCGCCTGATTGGCGCGATCAGGTGATCTATTTTGTCATGACGGATCGTTTCGAGGATGGCGACCCCAGCAATAATGATCAGGGCAAGGGCGAGTTTGATCCCGCTCAACGGGGACGGTTTTCAGGCGGGGACTTGAAGGGCGTTGAAAAGCGCCTCGACTATATTCAGGGCCTAGGCGCGACGTCAGTCTGGGTGACGCCGCCAGTGGAAAACCAATGGCTGGACCCCGCGACAGGCTATGGCGGTTATCATGGCTATTGGGCGAGTGACTTCAAAGCAATTGATCGGCACTTAGGCTCACTCAAAGACTATCAAAATCTGTCCCGCGCCTTGCACGGGAAGGGCATGTATCTGATCCAAGACATTGTTCTTAATCATACCGGCAATTTCTTCAATTATGGGTCCGAGCACGACCCGGCCGACCCGGTGAAAGGCTATGTTCCCTATCCCAATTCCGTGCCCATGGCGGCACCAAGGCAGTATCCGTTTTCTTTGAATGACCCTCGTCGCAAGGCCGACCGCGAAGCTGGGATTTATCACTGGACGCCAGATATCAAGAACCTTTCCGAGCGCAATCAAGAGCTTAATTTCCAATTGAGCGGCCTTGATGACGTCAATACTGAAAATCCTGTTGTGAAACGGGCTTTGCGCGATTCCTATGCCCATTGGATCAAAGAAGCCGGTGTCGATGGCTTCCGTGTTGATACGATCTTCTATGTCCCGCCCGATCTCATGACCGACTTCTTGTATAGCAAGGATCCAAAGGCACCGGGCATTGCTGAGGTGGCGCGACGGACTGGCCGCGATAATTTCCATGTCTTCGGTGAAGGCTTTGGCATGGATCGTCGCTTTGAAGACAAGGTCGCGCGGCGGATCAATAGCTATATGGTCGGGCCAAATGGCGAGGCACGCGCCCCCGGCATGATCAATTTTCCCCTCTATGGCACGGCCACGGATGTGTTCGCACGCGGTAGGCCACCTGCTGAATTAGCCTTTCGGATCGAGAACATGATGGCGTTGCACCAGCGGCCCCATCTGATGCCAAGCTTCCTCGACAATCACGATGTCGACCGATTTTTGAGTGGCGGGACTGAAACAGGGCTACGCCAAAACCTGCTTATGATGATGACGCTGCCGGGCATCCCTGTGATTTATTACGGCACCGAGCAAGGCTTCACCGTGCAGCGTGCAGCCATGTTTGCCAAGGGCTGGGGCTCTGGTGGGCGCGATCATTTCGACACGACTAGCCCCCTTTATCGCTATATCGCCAGCCTCACGAAGTTGCGGCGCGAGAACCGGGTCCTGTCGCGCGGCACGCCCAAGGTTCTGGCAGGGGAAGCAGCTGGTGCTGGGGCATTGGTCTATCTCATGCAAGACGGCAGCGAGACATTATTGATTGCCATGAATACGGCAGACCATCCCGTGCTTGTGGACAATCTCGATATTGGCCAAGGATCTGGCACGGTTTTGCAGCCTTTGTTTGCGATGGACGGAAAAGCGCCCCTCCTTGTCGTCGGCCAGAATCAGCGCCTTACAACACAACTTGCTCCACATGCAGGTGCCGTGTGGCGGGTCTCTAGAGCCCCACCTTTAAGCCTGAAAGCAGCCCCGATTGGTCTATCCTTGGACGCCTTACCGCAAGGCCCGGTAACTGAGCCAACTCTAACAGTGCGCGGCCAAGCCACACCCGGAGAGGAACTCAAGCTGGTTCTGGATGGCAATTTGGGCGAAGCACAATCGCTTCAAGCTGACGCCACAGGCCGCTGGCAAGCTAAGCTGTCGACTGCCGCCTTTGTTGATGAAACGATCACGCACCGGGTGACGGCTTACTCGGTTAAATCGGGCCAAGCTTCACCTGCTGGCATGTTCAACGTGCGCCCATCTTGGAGCCTGCGCAATGAAATGGCCGACCCGGCTGGCGACGACACCGGGCCACCGGGTGCTGCCTATGTCTATCCAACAGATCCGAGCTTTGCGCCCCCGACAATGGATTTTCGTGGGGCTCGCGTGTCGACGGCAGGTGGCGCGCTGAAGCTTGAACTCGACATGGGTGCGATCAGCCAAGTTTGGGGTCCACAGAATGGCTTTGATCACCTAAGCCTGACCGGCTTTATCCAATTGCCGGGTCCCTCTGCCACGGGCGCTCGGGCAATGCCAAACCAGCGCGGGGATTTGCCTGGCGACATGACCTGGCATTATCGCTTCCGCGCGCACGGTTGGACCAATGCCCTATTCAGCCATGTTGGGGCGAATGCGACGCAAGAAGGCACAAAAGCAGGACCTGCCCCCAGTATCAGTGTCGACAAGGATGCCAAGCGGATCACGTTGATCTTCCCAAGCTCGAGCTTTGGAGACCAAGCTGATCTAACCGGTGCAACGCTCTTTCTGACGACATGGGACTATGATGCCGCTTATCGCAGCCTGGAAGCAAAACCCGGAGGCTATATTTTCGGCCGGGCTAAGTCTGCTAGCGACCCCAAAATCATGGATTCGATTGGGCCGCTCACAATCGGAACTGAGCCCTCAAAATAGACCGATGATGTGACGATCTGCGTCCACTCCGATTGCCTCAGCCGCAGGGGTACGAGGCAGGCCCGGCATCGTCATGATGTCGCCGCACAACGCCACGACAAAGCCGGCCCCAGCGCAAAGCCGCACATCGCGGACCGTGACCACATGACCCTGCGCCGCGCCCAAAACTGTCGGGTCGGTGGAGAAACTATACTGGGTTTTGGCCATACATACGGGTAGATGGCCAAAACCGGCCTCTTGCCAACGGCGCAATTTGGCCTGTGCGGCTTTGTCGAATACGACCTCTCCGGCTCGATAGATTTGCTTGGCGACCGTTTCGATCTTCTGGCTCAAGGGCAGGGCGTCTTCATAGAGCGGCTGGAAGCGCGCGGTATCAGCCGCTACCAGTTCGACAACCGCTTGGGCTAAGTCTTGGGTGCCTGCGCCCCCATCTGCCCAGTGTCTGCACAAGATCGCCCGACTACCATGACTCGAGACGAACACCTCGACCGCAGCAATCTCATCAGCGGAATCTTGCACAAAATGATTGATCGCAACCACAGTCGGCACACCAAAGCGAGCGAGGTTTTCCAGATGCTGGCCGAGATTGGTGCAACCCCGGATCAGCGCGTCGACGTCGGTTCGACCAAGGTCTGGTTTCGCCACCCCACCGTTCATTTTCAACGAGCGGATGGTGGCAACCACAACCACCGCGTTGGGGCTGAGGCCTGCCTTGCGGCACTTGATGTCGAAGAATTTCTCAGCACCCAAATCAGCCCCAAAGCCTGCTTCGGTCACCACAAAGTCGGCTAGGCCCATGGCGGTCTTGGTGGCCACCACGCTGTTGCAGCCATGGGCAATATTGGCGAAAGGCCCGCCATGGATTAGGGCGGGATTACCTTCCAATGTCTGCACAAGATTTGGCTCAAACGCCTCTTTCAAGAGGGCCGTCATCGCCCCTTCAGCCTTCAAATCGGCGCAGGTGACGGGGCTGTGGTCCTTCCGGAAGGCGACGATGATGGCACCCAGCCGCGCCTGAAGGTCTGCCAAATCTGTTGCCAAGCAAAAAATCGCCATCACTTCCGACGCGACCGTGATGTCAAAGCCTGTCTCGACCGGTTGGCCATTACCGCTGAGAGACGTAACGATCGAGCGAAGCGCGCGGTCATTCATGTCCATCACTCTTCGCCACACCACTTTGCGTGGATCTATCCCAAGAGCATTGCCCCAATAAAGGTGATTATCGACCATGGCCGCCAACAGATTGTGCGCTGCCGTAATGGCGTGAAAGTCGCCCGTGAAATGGAGATTGATTTCGTCCATCGGGATAACTTGGGCGTGTCCGCCACCCGTCGCACCACCTTTCTGGCCAAAGCAGGGGCCAAGTGAAGGTTCACGCAAACAAATCGCAACCGACTTGCCGAGCCGCGCTAGGCCATCGCCTAGACCGATTGTGGTGGTGGTTTTGCCTTCGCCCGCGGGCGTGGGGCTCATCGCCGTGACAAGAATCAGCGCTGCATCTTGGGCGGACTTGCGTGGCACCAATCTTGCCGTATCCAACTTTGCTTTGGTGCGGCCATAAGGGATCAAGGCGTCGGCCGAAATGCCAATTCTAGCTGCTACTTCGGCCAAGGGTCTTGGTGTCGCAGCTCGAGCAATTTCAATATCAGTAGGCACAGTCAGGACCCTTCACGCGCAGGAATTGGGTCTCGCTAATGCCATTGGCGTTAGCTTGTAAAGCCATCGCCCCAGTGCGGGCTAAAGCACTTCATAGATTTGATAGACAACGCCCGTCGGCTCTTGCGTGCCGACGCCAATACCAATCATGTCGTTCAGCCAGTCATACTGGGGCGCAGCAGTCTCAAACCGGGTGACGGTGCGCAGATTAAAGGCTTCGGGCGACAGGGTCTCACCCTTCTTAAATCGCGCCATATCCTCTGCCGAGGTCCGCAATGCGCCTTGATAGGTAAGATAGATTAGCGCGCCATCATCGGTCTTTAGCGTCAGACGCACATCCACCAACATGCGGTCTTCGCCGCGATAGAGCGCCCAGTCGGCACCCCCGGGCAAAACATCGCCAGTCAGACGCGGGCCTTCGAAACGGCCACCTAGAACTGGGGCGATCAGTCGATTGCCGAGCGGCGTCTTACCGATCCGCGCCATGGCGGCGAAATCAACTTGGAGACGTAAAGCGGTTAGGAATTGGCTGTTTAACTGGGTCATTGAAGACTTCTAGCCGCTTCAGTCAGTTTGGCCAAGGTGCCTGCCCCGTGGGCCTATTTCTGCGCCTTGGCTTCGGCCTCACGCATGACGCGCAGCACATTGCCGCCCCAGATCTTAGCGATGTCTGCTTCGGAATAGCCCTCTGCCATCAGGGCTTGCGTGATTTTCCAAACTTTTGAGGCATCTTCGAGACCGACGACACCGCCACCGCCATCCCAATCAAGCCCAATGCCGACATGATCGACACCGATCAGTTTAATGGCGTGGAGAAGATGGGCCATGAAATCATCAAAGGTCGCGCGGTTCTCGGGCAATTCCTCGTCCAAGCGCGCGCGGGCTTGGCGGAACGCATCTTGATCTGCTTGGCTGCGGCTGGCGAGATTGGGATAAGCTGCAGCGAGCTTGGCTAGCGCTGCCCGACGTTCTGGCGTTTGCGGCAAAGCCTTCAAATAGGCCCCAAAAGCGTTCATTTGAATCACCCCGCCCTTGGCGGCCAAAGCCTTGAGGCGGTGATCGTCCAAATTGCGCGGGTGGTCATAAATCGCCTTACAGCCGCTGTGAGAGGCGATGATGGGGGCGGTCGATAATTCCAACATCTGGTCCAGCACTTGGTCGGACGCATGCGACTGGTCGAGGACCATCCCCAAACGATTGGCCTCTGCCACCAATTGCTTGCCAAGTGGGCTAAGGCCGCCCCATTCAGGCTTATCGGTTGAACTATCGGCCCAATCATTATTCGCAAAATGAACCGGCCCGACGAGGCGCACGCCCAGTTTATAATAGGTCTGCAAAAGCGAGACATCCTTGGCCAAAGGATAGGAATTCTCGATCGACATAAAGACGACGCGCTTGCCTTCGGCCGCGATCTTGGCCGCATCATCTGCCTTCAAGGCAAGACCAAAGTACTTAGGGCTGCGCGCCAGCATTTCGCGGATCACCACTGCCCGCATCAGGCCTGCATCACGGGCGGCGTTCAATCCTTCAGGCGTACGTGGACCTTGAGCGGTATAGATCACCCAAAAACCCCCATCGAGACCGCCTTCTTTCATGCGCGGCACATCGACCTGGGCGAATGCTGTCTTCCAGTCATTGTGCTTGAGAATATCAAAGCCCGGGCGAGCAACCACAGCCGGGGTATCGAGATGGGAATCGAGCGTGAGAATCCGCTCATGCAAGGCGCGCGCAGCCCGTTCTGACGGCAGGGTCTTGGCGAGTGCCGGTTGCCACAAAAGCGCGGCAAAGCTGAGGCCGACAAAAGCTAAGCTGGCTTGGCGAAGGGCATTGGCGCGCATCATCGTGTTTCCATCATCTGATCAGACTAGACATCAAAGGCGATCTTGCGCGTCCCGCCAGACTTGTCCAGTCAGCTTCGGACCTGCGCGGTAGAAGGAGCACCCAGCGCCCGTTAATGAGGCGCTGGATGCAGCAGGTGTGGGTTGGCTCGTTCAACCAAAGAGCAAGGGAACGATGACCATGCCGAGACCAATCGTGGAACCGACCCAAACTAAGGAGCGAATGGTCTTCACGCCATAGGCATAAAGCGGCACATAAAGGATCCGTCCGAATAGATAGATATGCGCGCCCAGAACGGTGATTGTATTTTCCTTACCGGCTAAAAAGGCGATCAAGACCGCTGCGATAAACAAAGGTAACGTCTCATAGAGATTGTCTTGCGCACGACGCAAACGCTCTGCCATAGGCGAGAGCGGCGGCATGGTTTCATCGCGGGCGCCCATATTCCATTTCAAGCCATATTGGCCGGTCCGAGCGACGTCAAACAAGAGAATTTGGACAAAAGCCAAAACCAAAGTCCAAGCCAAAACGATCAAAAGTGGTGTCATGATGTGTTTCCCTCCCCAGGATCCCCGCCCATCTCAGACGGACTTTCAGCATAGGAAGCCAAAGTGACGGCAGCGTCAAGGAAAGCAGCGGGCATTCCCCAAAACGTGCTATCCACACCCAGATGTCACCGAGCAGACGATCCAGCGCTTTTCGATCTTGCAAAAGAACAAAATAAGAACATAATGCTGGGCATGGTTGCTCGTTCTTATCTCGGCCTCCTTGCCCCAGAGCAGGATTTTGAGCGCCTGCGCGCTTATCGCGACCAGTTGTTGACCATGGCGCAATCCTATCGGCCAGGCGGGGCAGAATATATGGCGCTGTCGCGCGCTGTGATGGCCTTGGATGAAGCGGCGGGGATTGTGATGAATAAGCCGGGCTTTTATCAAAGCCGCCTGCACAAAACGACTTGAAGCCCGCCACCATAGTCGCGAATACCAATCAACATAGATAAAAACTATTGATCAACGGTGCATAATCGATTGGACCAATATGACTTTCTGCCGTAACGGCAATACAAGACTCAAATTGCTTGAGGAAAAGGACATGAAAATGGAAACCCAAGGCAAATGCCCCGTAATGCACACCGGCGGCCAACCCGCTAAAGTCGGAATGCAATCCAATCGCGATTGGTGGCCAAACCAGCTGAATCTGAAGATGCTGCACCAGCATACCAGCCTGTCCAACCCGATGGCGCATGGCTTTGATTATGGCGCTGCCTTCCAAGCCTTGAACCTTGACGCGCTTAAAGCCGACATCATGGCCTTGATGACCCAGTCGCAAGACTGGTGGCCAGCCGATTACGGCCATTATGGTCCGTTCTTCATCCGGATGGCGTGGCACAGCGCTGGCACCTATCGCACCGGCGATGGCCGCGGTGGTGCGGGTGCAGGGACCTTGCGTTTTGCGCCTTTGAACAGCTGGCCCGATAACGGCAACCTCGACAAGGCACGCCGCCTCTTGTGGCCGATCAAGCAGAAATACGGCAGCGCCATTTCCTGGGCCGACCTTATGATCCTAACAGGTAATTGCGCTCTTGAATCCATGGGTTTCAAGACCTTTGGCTTTGCCGGCGGCCGCGCGGATGTGTGGGAGCCAGAGGAAGACATCTATTGGGGCAAGGAAAAGGGCTGGCTGGACGACCAGCGCTATTCCGGCGAGCGCGACCTCGAAAATCCTTTGGCGGCTGTTCAAATGGGTTTGATCTATGTCAACCCACAAGGCCCCAATGGCGTGCCAGACCCCTTGGCTTCTGCTTTTGATATTCGCGACACCTTTGGCCGCATGGCGATGAATGACGAAGAAACCGTCGCCCTGATCGCAGGCGGACATACGTTCGGCAAAGCCCACGGCGCCGCAGACCCCGACAAACATGTCGGCCCAGAGCCTGAAGGCGCAACGATCGAGGAACAAGGCTTTGGCTGGGCCAATAGCTTTGGCACCGGAAATGGCGTCCACACCATCACCAGCGGCTTAGAAGGCGCTTGGACGAACAATCCGGTTCAATGGGACAACAACTATTTCGACAATCTGTTTGGCTACGAGTGGGTGCAAACCAAGAGCCCAGCGGGTGCGATCCAATTTGTACCAGCTGACGCTGATGCCCATGGCATGGTTCCTGATGCGCATGACCCTAACAAGCGCCATGCACCCGTCATGTTCACCACTGACCTCGCGCTGCGGTTTGACCCCATTTATGGACCGATTTCCAAGCGGTTCCATGAAAACCCAGATCAGTTTGCCGATGCCTTTGCCCGGGCCTGGTTTAAGCTGACCCACCGCGACATGGGCCCACGCGCCCTGCATTTGGGCCCTTGGGTTCCTGCAGAGGAGCTAATCTGGCAAGATCCAATCCCAGCCCGTGACCACGACTTGGTGGATGCAGCCGATATTGCTGCGTTGAAGGCAGAGATTGGCGCATCTGGCTTGACCGTCTCCCAAATGGTGTCGACGGCCTGGGCTTCGGCCTCGTCCTTCCGTGGATCGGACAAGCGCGGTGGGGCCAATGGGGCGCGGATCGCTCTGGCTCCTCAGAAAGACTGGGAAGTCAATCAGCCAGAACAATTGGCTAAAGCGTTAGATCATTTGCGCGCTATTCAAGCTGGCTTCAACGCGAAGGCCACTGGCAATAAGAAGGTATCTTTGGCAGATTTGATCGTTCTGGCAGGCTCGGTGGGTATTGAGCAAGCTGCTGCCAAGGCCGGTCATTCTGTCGTCGTTCCTTTCACCCCAGGGCGGATGGATGCCAGCCAAGAGCAAACAGATGTGGCTTCGTTCCAAGTCATGGAACCTGTCGCCGATGGGTTCCGCAATTATCTGAAGTCTGATCTCTCCGTTTCCGCGGAAGAGCTTTTGGTAGACCGCGCCCAGCTTCTCACCCTCAGCGCGCCAGAAATGACGGTGCTGGTCGGTGGCTTGCGCGTATTGGGTGCCAATGCTTCTGGTGCGAGCGAAGGGGTCTTTACCAAAGCGCCAGAGACGCTGACCACAGACTTCTTCGTGAACCTGCTCGATATGAACGTGGTTTGGGCCCCATCAGCAAAAGCTCAGGGCCATTTTGAAGGCCGCAACCGCAAAACCGGGGCGGTCGTCTGGACTGCATCACGGGTGGATTTGGTCTTCGGCTCCAACTCGCAATTGCGAGCTTTGGCAGAAGTCTACGCCAGCCAAGATGGCAACGCTCGGTTCGTCGATGCGTTTGTTGCCGCTTGGACCAAAGTCATGAATTTGGATCGCTTCGATCTCGTCTAAATCTTCATGCAACCCTTACGCCCTTCATCGGCCGCCGCCGGTGAAGGGCATTTTTTTAACAAGATCAGTCGCCGCCAAACGCCCAACTCAATCGTAAACCCGCGACTAGGGCGTCCTTTGTGCTCTGGTCGATTCCAGGGTTGATGACATATTGAACATTGCCCTGCAGGGAAAATCCGTTCCTGATTGGGGCTGCATAAGTCATCTCAAGATTTGTTTCAGACTCCGAAAAGCCCAGGAAACGGGCCGCGGGCGTGGTCCGCGCATGTGCCACTGCGATCCCGAATTGATCCTCTGAACGGCCTTTCAAGGGTCCTGACCAGACAATGCCTGCGCCCAGATAGCGATCCACAGCATTGAAATCTGACTTAGCTGTTCCAGCCCGCAAGAAGGCGCTGGTGGCATCGTTTACAAAGTATTCCACCGTGCCATACAGACCCGAATTTCCATCCTGCTCGTCCGCAAGCGAATTGCCGCTGGATTGCGAGTAGGCCCAGCCCCCAAGCGCCCATCGCCAAGATTTCCCTAGCTGTTCAATTTCCAACACACTCAAGAGGCCGTCGTCTTTGCGCCAACGTAGGTCTGTGCGGTCAGGCCTGAGTGGGTCGCCAGGGACTGGATCAAATACGCCTGCCCGTAGTCTTAAGTCCGCACTCAGTGCGACCTCGCCGACGATCGCCAATCCCAACGTGGGGAATATAGACGGGCCATTGAGCCCGGACTGCGCAAAAGTAGGCACGATCCCATGTGACGGGTTGAGGAATAAAGCCGAGGTGCCCGGCGCATCGAACGTGCCATTAAGATCAACTAGACCGAGCTTTAGGTAAGAACCCTCTTCGCCAAACTCCTTGGCGATCCAAACCTCATAGGGCCGCAATGCTTCTGTGCCGGTTTCAATGTTGGAAACGCCTTGAAGATCGCCGACCAGGTCCCCTGAGGCGGCTTCGCGCCCATTATAGAGCAGGCCAATACTGGCCTTGATCCCACGCAGGCCGTGGGATGACCCGTCATAATTGACTTGCATGGACACATTGTTGAGCGTTCGTGAGCCCTTCTCGATCCCACCCCGGAGGTTAGAAACGACATCAATCGTTACATTGCCCTCAATCGAAATGGGCCCTGCCTCAACACTGTTTTGGGCTTGAGCTAAAGAAGCTGTCGCGAAAACCGCGAGCGACAGAAAGGCGGGCAACGTCCTACGGCCCACCAACTCAAGCCGCCTTCATGTTGCTGAAGAAGAGATCAGCGCTTTCCCGCAGCATCGCAGCTTGGCGGGCAACATCTTCGGCAGCCTTTGTTACCGACACAGAGGCCCCTTCCGCTTCGCTGGCAGCAGACTCCAGTTCCCCAACACTGGAATGGGCCGCGTCTGTGCCGCTTGAGGCCATCCCTGCACTACGGGCAATTTCCTCGGTTGCCCCGCTTTGCTCACGAACGCTCTCGGCCGCGCCCCGCGATAGATTTTGCATTTCCTCAATCATTGTGATCACCTGCAAGACCGAAGCGGCAACATGATCTGAGGCATGTTGAATGCGGCTGATGCGAGTAACAATGTCATGGGTTGCATTGCTGGTTTGCGCCGCAAGGGATTTCACCTCCCCTGCCACAACCGCAAATCCTCTTCCGGCTTCACCAGCACGCGCAGCCTCAATCGTGGCATTCAGGGCTAAGAGATTAGTTTGGCTCGCAACGCCTTCAATCAGGGCAACCACTTCGCCGATCTCGGCTACCGCCTCAGCCAAACCTTTGACGGAGCTATCGGTCTCTCGGCCCAACTTCACGGCATTTTCAGCTACTTGAACAGACTGGGACATACGACCAGCGATCTGCTCAACCGATGCGGTGAGCTCGGTCGTTGCCGCCGCGATAGATGAAACGCTTTGGGATGCTTCCAAGGATGCCGAGGTCGCGACATGAGTTAACGATCGGGTCTGGGATGCCATCGCCCCTAATTGGTATGAACTGGCTTCAAGCTCTCGCGAGGCAGACGCCAAGGTAGATAAGCTCTCACTCATCATGGCAGAAAATTCTTCGGTAAGAATGGTGAGTTTTGCTGCGCGGGCCTCGCGTTCGCTGGCACTTAAGGCTGCCAATTCCTCCAATTTATTGCGCTCGAGCGCATTGGTGCGAAACCGCCCCATGGCAGCTGACAGAGAACCAATCTCGCCACCAGCCTGCGCGTGGGGGGCCTCGACGGTCAGATCACCAGCGGCAAGGCTATTCATGGCATCAGCTAAATCAGAGACGGGCTTTGCCACTTGTCGGCGCATGAAGAAATTCACTGCCGCGGCAAACAAGAATGCGAAAAGCAAAATGGCCGCCATGATGCGTTCTGTAAGTTGCGCTTCAGACTCTGCGTTTGTCGCAGCTTCATTGGCAGACGCTTCGATCACCTCTGCAGCGGCTTCCATGGATTGTTCTAGCTCAGTGAACCGTTCCAAAAACGCAGGCATTTCAGCACGCGTAGCCGCTGGATCAATGGCTGACTTTCCAACGATGCTTCTGGCACTTTCGATATAGTTGGCTAAGGGCTGCGCCAATTCGTTCAGGGCCTGCTTGACTTTCGGGTCTTCAGCAGCCGCTTTGGAATCAGCCACGGCCTTTTCAAAGATAGCACTGTGTTCCTCAACGTCCTGTTTGACCTGAGCCGGTGTGTAGATGGCCGAAGCCGGATCGGCTGCCAGAAGAGCGGCGAGTGCATCGGCGCGCAAGGCATCATGCATCATGTCGGCTTGCATGTGATTGCGAAGAACCCGAGCGGCTGACACCGCTTTGTCGACGCCTTCATAGTAACGGGTGGAAACCCACAACCCGGCAGTTGCTGCAGTTGCTGCTAACACAAATGAAAGCGCCCCAGCCAACGTAACTTTCGCGCCAATCGAATGGAGCTTCATGTTTGGACCCTCACTTGTTGCTTTGGTCAGATTCGAGAACACACAAGGAATGCGACTTGCCGTTACGGTAAACATGAATTGGTTGTTGCACAGTTAAAGGCAAATAGTCGCCGCAAGTAATACTTTGACTGGTTACAAACGAATTCCGTCGTGAAGTTGACGCATGCCCATGATAAGTCTGATTACATGATGAAACGTCGCTGTTTTTTAACCTCCGCCGCCACGATCGCTTTAGCCGCCACATCCTTGGCTGGCTGCGCTAGCTACTCCAGCACAGCACGCCCATTGCCTGTGCTTCCTCGTGCCCCAAGGACACCGGCCATTCCAAAGGGCAGGATCAGCACAATTGCGCTCACCTCTTGCTCTAATCCGGCCAAGGACTTGAGCTTTCTTGGACAAGTTGAAGCTAGAAACCCCGACCTTGTGCTTATGATGGGCGACAATGTTTATGGCTCTTACACGCCAAAAGACCCTAACCTACCCAGCCTGAGAGAGGCCTATGCCAAGCTAGCGGAGGTTCCGGCCTTTAAGTCCCTCGTATCTAAGGTTTCGACACAGGCGGTGTGGGACGATCATGATTACGGCATCAATGATGGCGGCGGCGACTTTGCATACAAAGCGAAAGCCCAAACCATGTTCAATCAATTTTGGAACATGCCGGCTAATAGCCCGCTGCGCCAAAGACCGGGCATTTACCGTGCGTTTCAAGCCGGTCCAAAGGGCCAAGTCTTGCAAGTCATTATGCTCGACACACGCTACTTCCGTGCGCCCTTATTGGTGACCGATCAACGGGATGTACCCGGGAAGGAGCGCTACATTCCCCATCTAGCGGGCTCAGGCGCAGATGTTTTGGGCGAGGCACAATGGGCCTTTCTGAAGGCTGAACTGGAAAAGCCAGCCAATGTGCGCCTTATCGTTTCCTCTATTCAAGTGGTAGCCGATGGCCACGGCTATGAGCGCTGGGGCAACTTCCCAGATGCGCAGAAGCGACTCTATGATTTGATCGCGCAAACTGGCGCAAAAGGTGTCGTCTTTGCGTCCGGGGATCGCCACTATGGATCGATCAACCAAATTCGCGACGGTGTTACTTACCCCCTAACCGATATCACCGCTTCAGCCATCAACATGCCTTTTCGGGTCGCGGAAGGCACAACTTCTTACAATGAGCCTGCCACCACTCGGATTGGTGACGGATACGCGGCGGTCAATTTTGGCTTGATTGAGATCAATTGGGCGGCAGGTACTCTAAGCTTAAACCTGATTGGAGAGGGCGGGACATTGGCAAGGTCGACCCGCTTGGACTTGAAAAATTTGCGGCGCAACTAGCGCTGGAACAATTCAACCATTGAAAGCCGAGACGTTTTAGGTGATCGTGTTCTCCATAACAAAATAGGGGAGCACGCGCCATGGATCATACAACACCGATCGCCATCATCGGTGCCGGCTTAGGGGGCTTGGCGGCAGCCATACAACTCAAACAAGCAGGCTATCAGAATCTGATCTTGCTCGAAAAAGGGTCCAAAGTCGGCGGCACTTGGGCGCAAAACACCTATCCAGGCTGTTCCTGCGACGTGCCTGTTGCTCTCTATCAATATAGTTTTGCGCCGGCAATTCACTGGACCAATACCTACCCAAGCTCGGCCGAGATCCAAGCCTATTGCGAACAATTAGTCACGGGCTTTGGCTTAGAGCCGCTCCTGTCCCTCAACACCGAAGCAACGTCTGCCATTTGGGATGCGACCGCGCAAAGCTGGACCTTAACGACTGCCGATGGCCAAGTTCGACAGGTTGGGGCAATCATCTCCGCGCTCGGCCAATTGAATCGCCCCTCAATTCCGCAGATTCCGGGGCAAGCTAACTTCCATGGGGTCAGCATGCATTCGGCGGCTTGGAACCATGACGTGGATCTAAAAGGTAAGCGCGTCGGGGTCATTGGCTCTGCCGCCAGTGCGGTGCAATTGATTCCCGAAGTCGCGAAAGTGGCGGGTTCGCTTGTTGTGTTTCAACGCTCGGCCAATTATATCGGGCCCCGCGGCGACCGCGAAATTCCTGCTACTGAAATCGCCTTGCTGCTCAGCAATCCACAGGCAGCAATGGACCTCGGCGCCCGCAACCGCGCGATGATCTTTGACACCGCCGACACCTATTTCTGGCAGACTTTTAGTTGGACGCCGGAGGGCCGCGCTGCCTATGCAGACATCGCTAAACGGCATTTGGAAAAGCAAATTGCCGATCCAGAATTGCGCGCCAAACTTACGCCCGACTATGCCGTCGGGTGTAAGCGCTTTCTGTTCACCGACACCTTCTATCCTGCCCTCACGCAAGATCATGTGACCTTGGAGACTGCCCGGATTGAAGGTTTTGACGCCACCGGCGTCAAGGTTGCGTCGGGCACCCATTATGATCTCGACGTGGTGATCTATGCTACCGGATTTGAAACAACGGGTTGGCATTGGAGCTTGGACGTAGTCGGCCAAGACGGCACCCATCTCGCTGATCAATGGGCCGAGGGACCTGAAGCCTATCTGGGTATCACGACCAAGGGCTTCCCTAATTTCTTCATGCTCTATGGCCCGCACACCAATCTGGGCCACAATTCGATTACCTACATGCTTGAGCGTCAGATTGAGTATGTGCAGACGATGTTGGCAGGCTTGATCGATCAGAAGGTCAAGTCCGCCGCCGTAAAGCCAGAGGCGCAAGCCCGCTTTATTGCGGATTTGCAAAATGCGCTGGGTCATACTGTCTGGGCCGATCCAAGCTGCAATTCTTGGTACAAAAACGACAAAGGCCAGATCACCCAAAATTGGGGCGGAAATTGCAAATCCTATGCGGAAGCAGTCAGCACTGTAATTTGGGCGGATTATGAGGTCCGCTGACCGCACAGTGGAAGAAAAAGGGGTTTTGCTTTGCTGCAACAGAGAATTCAAAGGACTTGACAGAAAGGTGACAGATTGTCACACAAAAGAGGCTTGGACTTCGGTCCGGCGGCGTTTCGGGGAGGAGACGCCCTTTTGGCTCTCGCGAGAGGGTGGCCGCGCCTAACCATGGCGCGGCCTTTTTTTATCTCCCGACTCGTCAAACCAATCCTCCCAATAGCTGGACTGCGTCCTGTTCTGACGTAGAACAGGTTTAGACTGTCGGCGTATGTGTGAGCCCAGCGTCAGCTGTGGCACAAACGCGTCAGACTATTTCCAGATTGAGTCGCAAGGACATCCTAGACATGGCCCCCTCCACGAGCCCCAATGCATTGACACCCGAATTTTTGAATCTCTTGGCCGTCATTGGCCTTTATCTCTTGATCCTTCTGGTCGCGCTCTATTTTGCGCTTACGCGGTCCAACCGCCCTCTGACCCAGCTGGGTCGCCGGATCGAGGACATGAATGTGCGCTTTGTCGACTACCGTCAGGACTTGCAGACAGGAATCACCTCAGTCCGCGAAGAAGCCCAACGTCAGAATATTCAGGCACGCGAAGAAATGGCCAATCGTATGGCTGGGATCGCCCAAGATTTACAGCGTTTGATTGACGTGATGTCCGCTGCTCAACGTGAGCGCCTCGACGCCTTTGGAGCCAGTCTGGCGGAGTATCGCGCGGCAACCAGTGAAGACAGCCGCGCGCTTCGCGAAGAGGTCAACAAAGCCATCGCTACCCTATCGTCAGGTTTGCTAGAGGGCATGACTGCCCAAGGCCGCTCTCAAACCGAAGGCCTCGCCAAAGCGCAGACCCAGATCAAGGAAATGATGGAGGCCAATGACCGAACAGCGCTTGCGCTCCGCCAAACGGTTGAAGGCCGCCTCGATGTACTGCGG
>JBEIEG010000012.1:0-22434 GCA_040383035.1 Hyphomonadaceae bacterium
CGATTGCCCAAGGACAGCGCACTCCATCCAAGGATGGACTTTGTCAGGAAGCACCGCGAGAGGTTTGCTGGACTGAGCAGTTAAAATGGACGTTCATAACTCAAAGATCAGTGGCATATGGTCACTATGGCGAAGCCATGTGTCTGGATTTCCGATTGTTAAGTTTATTGCTTCGCCAGTAATGAGGCTCGAATGAGCAAATGCGTAGTCGATATGGTAGTCTTTCCCTAAATTGCGGTGAAGGTAGAAGGTCGGCTGCGTTTCCGCGCCTTGGGACTCGCCCGTGAGTTGGTGATAGAGGCTCTTATAGCCAAGGCTTTCGAGCTCCGACACACAGCGCGTGTGATTCCAAAGCCGCCGCGGCTTATCCCAGCGAGAATTGGAATTGAAGTCGCCGCAGATAAGCGTCTTCATGCCAAACTGGCTGCGATTGAGCTGAAAATAGTGCCAAAATTGACCTATGTAGCTATCTCGTGAGCTAGCACTGGCTTGCGTCCAAACGCCCACTATTTGCATCCCACCTGACACTTCAACTGGCAGAAAGAGTGCGGTGCCCGCATCTTCCCATTCTAATGGCAGGAGTGTCAGACCATTCTTGGCAAAAATTCCAAGGCCTTTGGCCTTGTTCCTGCCTGCCCACACATATTGATCAGCCCATTCGTAATAGATAGGAGGGCCATTAATTGGATCTTCGCATTCCTGAATCACGAGGACATCCGCGTTAAAGTCTGCAACCAGATGCAGCTTGTTTCGGAAGCCACCGTTGCAATTCCAGGAGAGAATGCGCATTGCCTGCCTATTCGTCGCCGGCAAAGAAGTCTTCATCAAGCCGTTTGAACTCAACTGTGCGGCTCAGTCGAACGCCGACACCAAATTCGACCATCAATTCGGTGAGCCTGGAACCATCTATTAAAATAATCCGCTGCTGCAGCCCTCGTACGAACTCTGTTGCGGGATTGCTGAAAGTCGACGTCGTCACGAAGACGCCCTTTGAGGCACCAAGGCCTACTAGGCTGCCCACAAATGCTTGGATTTCAGGTCGACCAACGCTCGTATTGGGGGCATAGCGCTTCGCTTGAACATAGATGCGGTCCAGGCCAAGGCGGTCTTCATCCACAATTCCATCAATGCCGCCATCACCGCTTTTCCCAAGGCGCTTGGCGGCGTCTTCATGTGAACCGCCATAACCCATTGCAACGAGCAAATCGACGATCACCCGCTCAAAGAAAGTCGGCGTCTGTTCAAGTATACGGTTTAATAGGTCTGCCTTAAGGGCGGCATGCAGGACTGCATAAGCAGCATCAACTTGTTCTTCTGGGGTGGCGGCTGAAACTGACGCAGCTTCGACCGCTGGAGCATCATTGCGGCCTGTTCCTGCCGAACTTGCTTCGTGGAATGCAACGAATGCCGGATAGGTCTTAAGCGTTTCAACGTCGATGCGGCTTGGTTGAGTGGCAAGCAGATCGCGTCCGATTTTGCTTGCGGTAAAGAGCCCACGCTTTGGGCTCATAATCAGGCCGGCCTTGGTCATATAGAATTTGGCCCAATGGATCCGGTTGTGCAGAAGCCTTTGTGTTCCGCTTGGCAGCATTTGCTCACGCTCTTCGCTGGTAAGCCCCAGTTGGTTTGCAATCAACTCGGCGGCATCCGGGACGCGGGTTTCACCTTGAGCGGCAACGGAAAGAACCGGAAGCATGAGTGTCTGATAATCTGGAATAGGCATTTGGTGACAATAGCATCTGGAGGATATTTGGCAAAACATCTCTGGGAAACATGCTGCGCGCCGATTATCCAACGCGCAGCGATTTTGATTGACGATTTGCTTAGCACCGCTATTCCGCTTTGACACTGATCGATGGGTAGCAATGCACTGATGCACAGGCTCTTGCGATGCTTCTCCATCCTATGCGCGACACTGTCAGGTGTAGCCAGCAGACCCCACGCGCCTGCCAATCTATGAGCTAATGTCATTCCCTTGGTTCCTACTTCCCACCAGAAACCTCAAGGAACAAGCGCACTAGGTCAGCATTCACGTAATAATTGCTGCGTCCGGCCCGATGCTTGCTCACAAAACCAGCATCGGCCAGCTGATCGAGGTATTTTGCTGCCGTCTGGCGGGAAACTTTGATGTCGTTGATAACAAATTCTATGCGGGTGTATGGGTGGCGGAAGAGGTTATTCAGCAAGTCTTGCGAGTAGAGGTGGGGCAGTTCGGTTCGCATCCGGCTTTTCACGCTCGCCATTTGGGTCCGTATGCCCTCCAAAAGCTCAAGCGTCGTGGTTGCGGTCTCTGCCACGGCATCCAGCATATAGAGTGTCCAGTCTTCCCAAGCGCCATCGGAGCGAACGGCTTGTAATAGGCGATAGTAATCAGCCTTTGTCCGGGTGATATGGCGTGACAAATATAGGATTGGGATATCGAGCAGGCCGGATCGAGTGAGATAAAGGACGTTCAAGATACGGCCAATGCGCCCATTTCCATCTGGAAACGGGTGAATGCTCTCAAACTGATGATGGATTAGTGCCATTTTGATCAGCGGATCGATCTCGGGGTCATGGTCGAGATTGATAAAGCTTTCGAGGCTTGCCATGTGCGTGGCAATGTCACGCGCGTCTTGGGGCGGAACATAAACAATTTCGCCGGTCGCATCGTTTCTCAAAGCGGTTCCCGGCGTGTCTCTAAACCCTCCGGCATGGCCTTTTAGAAGTTGAAACATCGCAATCAGTGTTCGGTTGGTGATTAATCCATCCGACTGACGAAGGTGATCAAAGCCAAGCTTTAAAGCATCGCGGTACAGTGCGACCTCTTTAGCCGCTGGCGAGTTGGGGCCATCGAGTTCGAGATCGGCTTGAAACAGCTCATCTTGTGTTGTGACGATGTTCTCGATTTCTGAACTCGCTTTGGCTTCTTGCAAAGCGAGCGTATCGATCAATATCCCTTGGTTGGGGAGCGTTGCGGCGCGGCCTTTCAGCTCCGCCAAAGCGCGGTTTGCTTTGGCGAGCGCTTTAAGCACAGGCTTTGTTTCGAGCTCGATTGCGGGCGGTAGCTCGGGGATCAAGTATGTAGGCTTTAACATGTCACTCCCGATATGTTAAAAATTCTCGGAAAACTTAACACGTTTTCCGGATATGTCCACTAATCAGCTTTGGCTTAACATATGCTCGCGAGGGGCGTGGTTCATAAAAAGGTGCCCTTCATCCGGTTTGGGCCGTTGACGTGCGCCCAAGCCGCAAGTTCGTGTGGCCAAAACTACTGAGCGATAGCCAAAGCAAAACTTGGTTGGGTCCGCGTGCGCTCTAACCCTCAAAACCAGCTTGAAACAAACTTCCTTGAACCCAAGGCCGATCATCATTGGCAGGCTCGTATCGTGAGCCACCATCTGGGCCACTGGAGGGCAGGAGCTCAACAGTCCAGAGTGCGAGAGCGGCGCGCTTTTCTTCCAGATATCGATAACGATTGTAAACGGCACGCACACCGCCAATGCGGTGACCCAGAACGCGTTCAATCAAGATCTCGTCGACGCTCAAGCGGGCCATGTGGGTCGCCACAGTCCGCCGAAGGTCGTGCAGGGTCCAATGATCCATCACGCGGCCAAGGCGCTTCTGACTGTCGTCTTTTAACTTTTTCAACGCAGATGGCGTCACCGTGTAAAGTGGGCGGTATCCATTTGTTGAAGAGATCAGGAAGTCACCATCCTCGTGCTTTGGGAGATTGTTCAGGATATCGAGCGCGCGGGGAACCAAAGCGACCACAGTCAGGTCACCAGTCTTATAGCTTTTGCCGGGAACCACGATGCAGGAGTTCACAGTGTCCACCCAAGAGGTTTGGACACTGGCGATTTCGCGAAGTCTACAAGCCGTCAACATAAGTAGCTGGACCAAGGTACCACTAGGATAGCCCATTTCACCCGCGACGGCCCAGACGGCTCGCGCTTCGGCCATCGAGAGGACGCGTTCGCGTGCTGTAAATCTGGCCGGTGCCTTGATGCCGATGAGGGGATTAAACTGGATGCGCCCGGAGTCCACAGCCCAGTTCAGCATGCTTGATAGCCATTTCCGTGTCTCGATAGCGGCGGCTTTTGATTTTCTTGAAAGGAGACGATCAAGCTCCTTCGTAACCTCTTGCTTCGTGATCCCCTCCGGCGAGCGATCGCCCCACTTAGGCCGAATGAACTCCTTGAAGACCCATTTGGCTGTTCGTTCACTTTTCAGTCTCGGGCTGACATGTGTCTCCATATAGGCGTCGGCAAGCATATTGATCGTATAGATTGAGGAGGTGTCTGCTTCAGCCTGCCGCTCGATTTCAGTAGCGGGATTTATGCCTTGCTCAGCATCAGCGATCATTAGGGCCGCTTTAGCCCGCGCCTCTCGCAAGCTCACATAGGGATAAATTCCCAAAGTCAGTCGATAGAATTTTCGACCGGCCAATTTCGTACCGCGACTGGTCGTTCCACTGGCTCCTTTCACCACATAGCGGAAAGTCCAGGTCGGGTGCCGCGTTGGTCCCACACGAAGAAAGAGACCCGGTATTGAGCCGTCTGGCAACTCCATCCGGGTGGTTGGTGGGTCCGCAAGCAGGGCTCTCATTTTTACGTCGGTCAACATAGTGAAGCCAATCCATCGAAATGTTGTCGGACCCAAAATCAGGTCCAACAGGCATCGACAGGCTCAGCCCATTTGGAGTTTGACCAAGGTCGTACGGCCTCTGGGCAGGCACAAATCGTGCCAGCTGCATGCGAAACCGTTCGAAACGCAACGAAACGGAAAGACATAGTATCATATTGAAAAAATGATATTTTTGTCTCTGTTTCATCCCGAAATGAAACGCATCTAAACCCTTTGAAACTACCTAAGGTTGGTTCCCAAGCTGAATGTCGTGGGTTCGATTCCCATCGCCCGCTCCAATTACTTTGGGTGCGAACCATCATAAACGACCTCAGGAAGTGCTTGACCAAGGCGCATTCCAAGGTTGGAATGCATCCTACGGCGCGAAGCGAATTGGTACCAACAGCTTTCGCAAAACTAGTTCGCCATAGAGCTCGACGCAAAGGACGTAATGACATGACCAAGCTAAACATCCTCAAAGGCCGCCCAGAGCCGTCGGTGCAACATGTGTTTGCGAAGGATGTGATAGCCCCGCCTGCAGTCATGTTAGAGGAAAGCCCGCCCGAGGGACTGAGCACGGACGATATCTCGATCGAGCGCTATTTCTCCAAAGACTGGCACAATCAAGAAATCGAAAAAGTCTGGCGCAAGACGTGGCAATTGGCTTGTCGGGTCGAAGAGCTACCCAATGTTGGCGCTCATCTCGTCTATGAAATCGTGCATGATAGCCTGATTGTCGTGCGCACCGCAGCCAATGAGATCCGAGCTTACATCAATGCCTGTCTTCATCGCGGCACCTTACTCCGCACGACCGGAGGCTGTGTCCAGCAATTTCGCTGCCCGTTCCACGGTTTTACCTGGGATTTGCAAGGCAAGCTGACACATATCCCGCAAGATTGGGATTTTGAGCATGTTGACCGGTCAAAAATGACCCTACCAGAAGCCAAAGTCGGGCTGTGGGGTGGCTTTGTGTTTGTGAATTTTGATCCTGAGTGTGAGCCACTGGAAACCTATCTCGAAATTCTGCCAGAGCATTTTAAAGCCTTCGCGCTGGAGGATCGCTATAAGGCGACCCACGTCGCCAAAGTGCTGCCCTGCAATTGGAAGCTTGGCATGGAAGCCTTCATTGAAAGCTATCATGTGCCCTTCGCTCATCCGCAAGTGACCGCTTATTATGGCGACTCCAACACCCAATATGACATCTGGCCCGGCGTTCGCCATGTTAGCCGCATGTTGGCTGTGCAAGGCGTTCCAAGCCCGGATGCCCAAAACGTTACGCCGCAAAAGACGGTCGACCATATCCGCCGCGATGTCCCTTTCTATGGCGGGAAGCCGATTGAGCTGGAAGAAGGCGAGCCCGCTCGTCCTAAGCTGGCGCAGCGCGCGCGCGAAAAGATTGGTCGTGCCGCCGGTCGAGACATGACAAATCTATCGGATTCTGAAGCGCTGGATTTGATCGAATATTTGCTCTTCCCCAACATGGTGCCTTGGGGCGGTCAAGCGCTGCCGATCTGCTATCGCTTTAGGCCTTATGGCGATGATCCAGAGCGCTGCGTGATGGAGATCATGCTACTGTTCTCCAAGGCAGAAGACGGCAGCCATCCCCCACCAGCGCAAATTCAGTGGCTGAGGGAAGATCAGAAGTGGGCAGATGCGGAAGGCTTGGGTTCAGCCGCTATGGTGGCCGATCAAGACACCAACAATCTGATGCGGATCCAAAAGGGCCTTCGCACATCCCGAAAGCCCGGCATTACACTCGCCCGCTACCAAGAAAGCCGCATCCGCCACTTTCATAATACCCTTGATGACTACATGGCGAAGTGAGCGGAAGTTCAGACGGAGTCGTGTCGGGCTGGGCATACACAAGGGCGTTGGCATAGTCCCAGTTCAATGGGTGAGGCTAGGTCAAGGGACGAGGCTCACTAGCCCGGCTATTCGTCTGTTTGCGGATACAAGTTGATGGAAATAGCAAGAAACTTCAATACCAAACATTGGCCTTCTTGACTAATTGACCTTTTAGGACGCGTCGGTGGATCGCCAGCGCGTCCTGTCGTTTAGAAGTCGAAGCTGATTTGATCTGTGACTTTGGAGGCGCTTCTGCGCGCCAAGGCTCTAGCTTCAGTTACTTGCTTGATGCCTGACTTGCGACTGCCATGTTGCTCATGAATGACATGAGCCAGCGTTCTGTGGCCTTCGACTCCGCGGACGCGGTGGATTTCAGTACGGGCAAACGCCCCCGCCGCAACATGATCGACTAAAGAGGTGGGATAGGACTGCGGCACATCGTCTGCCAAAGCCTTCCAAGGTTCATGGATAAGGGCGGTTGGCAAATGGGCCAATTCCGGTACCCAGCGCCGGATGAAAGACCCATCCGGGTCCTGATCAAGCGACTGTTTCACCGGATTATAGATGCGCGGCGTGTTGATCCCTGTCGTGCCTGATTGCATCTGCGCTTGGCTATAGTGGATGCCGGGCTCAAAGTCGGTGAAACGGCGGGCCAACAGGGTAGCGGGTAGGCGCCAATCCAGCCACAGATGATAGCTGGCGAAGCTCATGACCATGGCGCGCATCCGGAAGTTCAGCCAGCCCGTTGCCGCTAGCGACCGCATGCAAGCGTCTACAAAGGGAAAGCCTGTGCGGCCTTCGATCCAAGCTTGCGCTAATGCGCCATCTTCTGGCCGCTGCGGGCGAAGGCCATCATAAGCTTGGTGCATATTTCTGATCTGAATTTCAGGCTCATCTTCCAGTTTCTGGATGAAGTGGCAGTGCCAGTGCAGCCTGGACAGAAAGGATGAGATTGACGCGGCATAGACTGTGTCGCCCGCCGCGAGGTGTCGCGCTTGGGCACGACGTGCCGCCTGAAAGGCTTCGCGCATCGAAATTGTGCCAAAGGCCAAATGAGCTGACAGGCGAGAGCAAGCGTCGGCCCCAGCGGCGGGATTGGACATGGCCTTCCGGTAGTGCCGTCCGCGCACGGACAAGAAGCTTTTCAATAGCGCCACCGCTTCACGCCTGCCGCCTGTCTGTCGATTTGGGCAAAAGTCATCGGCGATGTTGAGGCTTTCGGCCTTAGGCAATGCGGCACTAGGCACCGTAGCAAAGCGGATCGCCTCTGGGGCTTCGACAGGTGCGGCCTCCATCATTTTGTCCCAGCGTTTGGCCCAGCCATTGCATGTGCTTGGGCCGCGCCAGACACCGTGCTGGCGCGTTTCCAACACGGGCACACCAGCCCGCTTGGCCCACGTCCGCACCGCTTTGTCGCGTTGATAGGTCCAGAGCAGGCCCGTTTCCTCATGTGCATGAATGGCGCGAATGCCATAGCGAGCATGCAAACGGGCAAAGACTTCACACGCCTCGCCAATCTCCACCACTAAGCCTGCCCCCCGGCCCTGAAGTGCCCCATCTAAGTCGGCTAAGCATTCGGTAAGGAAGTCGAAATGGCGTCCCGATAGTTCGGGTTGAGCCCAAAGGTCGGGTTCAAAAATATAGAGCGGCAAGATAGGATTGCCGCTCTGCTGTGCCGCCAGCAAAGGCGCGTGGTCGTGCACACGCAGATCGCGCTTAAACCAGACGATCTCGATCATAAGTGCCCCAAGTCGCTTACCAAATAGGGCAATCTCTCTTTCAGCTTAAAGAAGCCCCCGGTTGCCAACGGCCACGTCCGGCTATCCCAAGGTCGGCGCAGGCGCACAAGTCGGACGCCATGGTCAGCCAAGGCCCGCTTTAAATCTGTCAGATGCCAAGCGATCGGCCCGACTGGCGCATAGGATGTCGCGATTTCCCGCACGCCCAGACCCAGCGCCCAACTCAACGCCTCGTCTAGTGAGGTCATCTGCGGAGCCTCTACATTGAACACCTGCTCGAGGCGGGTGCAGGCGTTTTGTTCAGCGCGGCGCTGAAACTTATTCTTGGCCCCATCTGTTCGACCAATCTCGGGCACTTGTAACAGGCCAGCACCCATCACTTTGGCTGTCAGGGGCAGAGACTCTGGATGCAGATCTTCACCATGCAGCAAAAGCCCGACGCGCTCTTCAAATAAAATCTCATCAGCCGGCAGGGCACTGGGGAAGGTTTCCAAACCTGGTTCGCTTAAGGGCAATGCGTTTTCGGCTAGTTGGCCTGCAGGGTTAAAGCGACCCTTTGTATGTGTCTCGATATTGCTGGCGCGCGCCAGATAATGTTTGCCCTTCGTATGGAGCCCCGCAACCCAGCGCCACGACAAGGTGTTGGACGCCACATCGGCATCGAGAAGGTGCTTAAAGAAGAAATCCGCCCCCAATTGCCACGGCAATTCCAGCGTAAAAATCCAGATGCTCGCAAACCACATGCGCGCATGATTATGGAGCCAGCCCAGAGTGGTCAGTTCGCGCACCCACGCGTCAAAGCAGGCAATACCCGTCTCACCGGCTTTGGCGCGCGAAAGCTTCTGGGCAAGCTCATGATCTTCTGTCGCCAATTGATTGAGGGCGAGGCGGTCCAGATTAAAGCGCGTCAGCACCTGCGGTCGCATCTCCAGCCAGCCCTTCCAATAGCTACGCCAATAGACTTCTTGGATGAATTTCTCTGCCTTCACAAAACCATGGCTCGCCATCACCCGGCTGACGACCTCTTCTTCCGTGATTAATCTGCGCGCGAGCCAAGGCGACAAAGCCGACACATTTGATCGGTCATCCGGCCCTAGGTCACTATTCCGCGTGCGGGTATAGGCCGTGCCCGCTGCAGGCAAAAACGCCTCTAAACGTGCCAAACCAGCCGCCCGCGTCCCCGTCCAATCAACGCGGCTTAAGGGATGGGGGGTGGGGTCAAACGGAAAAGACGACATAGGTTTGGATACGCAGTGGGCGAAGCATTGGTTCAAGGATTGGTGTGAAAAGGGGGGGTGATGGTCCCCCCTGCGAAGCGGGGAGAAACAATTTCTGTGTGCGAAGGCTTTTCAAGTGAATCCACTTGCTGCAGGCTGAGGCTCTGCTTAACCCGTGTGCGTTACTGAATTTACATACATTTGTATATACATTTTGGGGCGGCACTGGTAGTCGTGCTGAAAAGGCTATTCTATGACAATATCGAAAGAGCGGCTGGTCCAGATTGAGGCGCTGCCGGAAGATCAGATCGACTTTTCGGATATCCCTGAAATGGATGCGGCATTCTTCGAAACCGCGCGTCTGGTCATGCCAGTTGGAACCACGAAGCAGGCGATTTCGATCCGCGTGGACGACGACGTGCTTCAGTGGTTTAAAGCCCAAGGTAAAGGACATTTGAGCCGCATGAATGCGGTGCTGCGCGCCTACATGCTTTCCAGCGCCAAAGAACGGACCTGACCATGAAAGACTTTATCCTCCTGATGCATGCCGACACATTGCGCCCCGAGCGCGATGAAGACTGGGAACCCTATATCGGGCGACTGATCGAGGCGGGCTGCTTTCAAGGCGGCAGCCCCATCGGGCAGGGGCAGGCGTTTCGTAAAGAGGGCGAGGCGGCCCCGCTCACGCGTCAGCTAACGGGCTGTATCAAAATCCAAGCAGACAGCCTTGAAGAAGCTTGTGCCGCCTTGGAGGGCAACCCGACCTATGAAGCGGGTGGTACGGTGGAGATACGCGAAATGGTGGAGGGGTAAGGGGCTGCGCTATGCGTGGGCAACCCCCCTTTTACACTCCGCCCAAAACCCGATGCCATAGGGGCCGTCGCCTGACCGACTGGCGGTGGCGGGGCGAGCTTCATAAAATTCTTGCTTGCATTCTTGGGCGACATCGTGTCTGTGCGCGCTGGGCCACCCGCTCCCACCGGCGGGCGCTCATCTGAAAGGATGGGAGTAACATGAACGCGAATACCCCTAAGCCGCATATGCGGCCCGCTGACCCTCGGTTTTCTTCGGGTCCCACCAAAAAACGCCCTAATTGGAGTCTCGACGCTTTGTCGGGTGCCGTCCTTGGTCGTTCTCACCGTTCCAAACCCGGTAAAGCTCGCCTAAAACTCGCAATCGATCTGACGCGCGAAGTGCTGCAGGTGCCAGACGGCTATCGCATCGGCATTGTCGCAGGCTCTGACACGGGTGCTGTTGAAATGGCCATGTGGTCCATGCTGGGGCCAAAGCCTGTGGCGACCTTGGCTTGGGAAAGCTTTGGCGAGGATTGGGTGACCGATGCCGTCAAGCAATTGAAATTAGACCCAGTGGTGATCAAGGCTGACTATGGTCAACTGCCAGACCTCGCCGCTGTGCCTGCCAAAACCCATGATGTGATCTTCACCTGGAATGGCACCACCTCTGGCACCCGCGTACCAAACGCGGACTGGATCCCGGCTGATCGTGAAGGCATCACCATTTGCGATGCTACCTCTGCCGCCTTTGCCCAAGCTTTGGATTGGGACAAGCTCGACGTCGTCACCTTCTCTTGGCAAAAAGTGTTGGGTGGTGAAGGTGCGCATGGCATGCTGATCCTCGGCCCCCGCGCCGTGGAACGCCTCGAAAGCTATAATCCAGCTTGGCCCATGCCAAAATTGTTCCGCATGACCAAAGGCGGAAAATTGGTTGAAGGCATTTTTGAGGGTGAAACGATCAACACCCCTTCGATGCTTGCCACGGAAGACTATATTGACGCGCTCACTTGGGCGAAAACCGTCGGTGGTCTGGCTGGCTTGCACGGCCGTGCTGACGCGAATTTGGGCGCGATTGCCGAATGGGTTGAGAAGACCGCTTGGGTGGACTTTTTGGCTGCTACACCTGAAAGCCGCTCGAACACATCGGTCTGCTTGAAGGTCGTTGATCCCCGCGTGACGGGCCTTTCGGAAGAAGGCCAAGCCGATTTTGCCAAAAAGCTCGCAGGGCTGCTGGACAAAGAAGGCGTTGCCTTGGATGCTGCAGCCTATCGTGCGGCCCCTCCTGGCCTGCGCCTCTGGTGCGGGGCGACCATCGATACAGACGATGTCATCGCTCTGACCCCGTGGCTCGACTGGGCGTTTGAGACGCTCGTCGCTGACCTCTAGGCGCTTTAGCGTTTGAACATTTTTCCTCTCCCCCGCCGCAAAGGGGGAGAGGGCTTCCTCCCCATCATTTTTGTTTTGCCAGTCGCTGAGGATCGGTGATCGACCCGCGACACTTGCACATAAGGACCAAACCCATGACCGAACCACGCGTTTTGATCTCTGATAAGATCAGCCAAGCCGCCATTGATATTTTCAAGAACCGCAATGTCGCTGTCGATTACAAGCCCGGCATGACCAAGGATGAGCTGATTGCTTGTATTGGCGATTATGATGGCTTGGCCATCCGCTCGGCTACCAAAGTCGATGCTGACGTACTGGCTGCCGCTACCAAGCTGAAAGTGATTGGCCGGGCAGGCATCGGGGTCGACAATGTCGATATTCCAGCCGCGACCGCGCGCGGCGTCATCGTGATGAACACGCCTTTTGGCAATGCAATCACCACAGCAGAACATGCCATTGCCATGTTGTTCGCCGCTTCCCGCCAGATTGGTGCAGCGGATGCTTCCACCCAAGCCGGCAAGTGGGAAAAGAACCGCTTCAATGGGGTAGAGCTCTATGCCAAGACCTTGGGCGTGATTGGCTGTGGCAATATCGGCTCCATCGTGGCCGACCGCGCCTTGGGCCTGAAGATGAAAGTCGTCGCCTATGACCCATTCCTCAGCCACGAGCGTGCGGTTGAAATCGGCGTGGAAAAGGTGGAATTGGACGAGTTGTTGGCGCGCGCCGACGCCATCACCATGCATGTGCCTTTGACGCCAACGACCCGCAATGTCCTATCGGCTGAAAACCTCGCCAAAACCAAAAAGGGCGTCATCATCGTCAATTGTGCCCGCGGTGGCTTGGTCGACGAGGCAGCCTTGGCCGAGCATTTGAAGACCGGCCGCGTCGGTGCAGCCGCGTTTGACGTGTTCGCTGAAGAGCCTGCGACAAGCAACGTTTTGTTCGGCTGCCCGAACTTCACCGCTACCCCGCACTTGGGTGCCTCGACCACCGAAGCGCAAGAAAATGTCGCCTTGCAAGTAGCTGAACAGATTGCAGATTATGTGCTGACCGGGGCAGTCACCAACGCCCTCAACACCGCCTCAGTCACCGCTGAAGAAGCGCCAAAGCTGAAGCCCTTTATTGCTTTGTGCGAAAAGCTCGGCGCGTTCGCTGGTCAAATCGTCGATGACGGTTTGGAAGCCATTGAAGTGGAATATGAGGGCGAGGTTACAGGCCTCAACATCAAGCCGTTGACTGCTTCACTGTTAGCCGGAATCTTGAAGCCGCTCTTGGCCGACATCAATATGGTCAGTGCACCGACGATCCTGAAGGATCGTGGCACGCCGTTCAGCGAGTCTAAGCGCGACCTCTCGCCCACTTATGACAGCTTGATCCGCGTGAAGGTGCAAACCGGCGGCAAGTGGCGCACAGTTGCTGGTGCCGTCATTGGCGGTCAGCCACGCATTACCGAAGTCAAAGGCATGGCTTTTGAAGCCGCCTTCCACACCCGCATGCTGTTCATCAATAACTCCGACACCCCAGGTTTTATCGGTGCTTTGGGCACAAAGCTTGGCGCTGCAGGCATCAATATCGCCACCTTTAACTTGGGCCGCGTTGCCGAAGGTGAAGATGCGATTGCGCTTGTCGGGATCGACCAATCGGTCCCAGCGGCTTTGCAGGCAGAGCTCAAAGCCCTGCCACAGGTGCGATATGTGAAGGTACTTGAGTTCGTTTGATCGACTATGGATAGGACGCTGACGGAGCCCCGTTGGCGTCCAATCCGTTAACAGATTATGAATCAAAAGCTTAATTTAGGGCGTTTTTGGCCCAATTAACCTGAAATCGTCGCGTGATCGTCATGGTACGGACACGGGACTGTCGCCAAATCGCTTTATCGCCCCGGAGCATCGCAACCGGGGTGTTGGCAAATGAGCGAAGCAAGTGCATGGAAGCGGTCATTGGAGGTTACCATGGCCCTGACCCGTCGAGCTGCCCTAACATCAGGCGCATTTGTTGCTGCTGCCTGCACCGCCTCTGCTGCCGCAGCTGAACAAGCCCTGTTTGCCCATGGCGTTGCCAGTGGTGATCCACTCACCACTCAGGTGATTATCTGGACGCGAGTCAGCCCGCGCATCGCGGGTACGGACGTTACTGTCACTTGGAAAGTGGCGACTGACTCTGCACTCACAAACGTCATCAAGCGTGGCAGCTTGAAGACCGGTCCAAGCCGTGATCATACGGTGAAAGTGGACGTCACAGGCCTAAAGCCTGGCACCATTTATTATTATGGTTTCTCGGTTGGCACCGAAACTTCCACCATTGGCCGTACCCAAACAGCACCGGCAACAGGTGGTGAGCGGTTGAATATCGCGCTGGTTTCGTGCTCCAACTTCCCAGCGGGTTGGTTCAATGCCTATCAAGCCATTGCCCGTCGCGGCGATGTCGATTTGGTTCTCCATGTTGGCGATTATATCTATGAGTATGGCCCGGGCGAGTATGCGACTGAATGGGGCAAGACCGTGGGTCGGGTCCCAGAGCCGCCGAGAGAAATCACCACGCTGTCAGACTATCGCCAGCGCTATGCCCAATATCGCACCGACCCCGACCTGCAGGCCGCCCATGCTTGCGCGCCTTGGATGGTGACATGGGACGATCATGAGACGTCTAACGACGCATATAAGGACGGAGCGGAAAACCATAATCCGGCAACGGAAGGTCCTTGGAACCTGCGCAAGGCTGCCGCCCTTCAGGCCTATTATGAGTGGATGCCTTTGCGCAATCCGGCTCCCGGCAAGTCGTTTGAGGCGATCAACCGCACGTTTGACTGGGGCGATCTGGCGACCATCGTCATGCTGGAAACCCGCGTTCTGGCTCGTACTTTCCAGCTCAGTTATGAAACTGACCTTGAACCCGGCCTGTTTGATGTAACTTCTGGCAAGCCTGTAAAAATCACGGATCCTGCGCGCCTTTCAACGCTCGACCCCCGCAATTTGCCGCAAGGCGTGATGGCTCTGCCAGATATTGCAGGCTTTAAAGAGAAAAAGCTGAATGATCCAAGCCGCGAGATGTTGGGTGAAAGCCAGCAGGCGTGGCTGGCAGAGGCGCTAACCAAGTCGGTGAAGTCCGGCAAGAAGTGGCAAGTGCTGGGCAATCAAGTCATCATGGGCCGGGTTACCTCGCCCAACTTTAATGCAGGCCTGCCGCCCAGCGTGCGTGAGGCTATTGCCAAAGCACGCCCTCAGACCAAATCCTTCTTTGAGCTTTCCCAATTCAATGTGCCGTTCAATCTGGACGCTTGGGACGGCTATCCGGCAGCACGCGAACGCCTCTATGAATCTGCCAAAGCAGCAGGCGCACGCCTCATCGTCTGCACGGGTGATACCCACTCGGCCTGGGCCAACACGTTAAAGGATGCCGCAGGTGAAGTTCGCGGCGTTGAGTTCGGCGGTACGTCCGTGACCAGCCCCAGCATCGCCGATACATTCGCGAATTTTGGTTTGGAAGGGGCAGCCCTCAATGAGCTCATCACCCGCGCCAATCCAGAAGTAGAATGGCATGAAGAGACCAAGCGCGGCTATACTTTGGTGAGCATTACGCCAGAGCGTGTGCGGGGTGACTTTATGGAATTGGACACCGTGAAGTCCAAGACCTTCCTTGTTACGAAGGCCACCAGTTGGGAAACCACCTATGGGCCTAAGCCGCAGGGGCTGGTGGCGGTCTAAAAGAGCGCGTTTTGATCCGCATGGATCAAAGTTGCGCGTATACTTCAAAACGCGTTTATTCTAACTTGTAGCAACCCCTTGTCAGCCGCTTCAAACCGGGCCTAGATTAGGCCATGAGCTTTGATACTTCCGCCCAGTCATTACCGCGTCGTGCGCCAAAAGTTTGGTTTGAGCGACGCGAATTTGATGTGATCCTGAACCTCTATGGGCGCGGGCAAATGGCCGGCGAATGGCGCGACTATGCCATTGATGATGGCCCCGATGCCGTCACTTTCTCCATCTTTCGCCGCGCCAGCGAAAATCCGCTCTATCGCATTGAAAAACGCCCTGCCTTGGCGTCTAAACAAGGGCAGTGGAGCGTCACGGGCTCCGCTGGCCAAGTTTTAAAGCGCGGCCATGAATTGGCCGCGACTTTGGATGTGCTCGAGCGTAAATTGCTGAAAGTCGTGCGGTAGTCGCGCTTTTCCTTAACGCTTCCGGCGCGCCGTCCAAGCCATCACGAAATTGCGGCCGTCAGACAGGGTCTGGCCTTGGATGACCGAATTGGCGCGCATCCGGCCAGAGTGCCAATAGGCACCGGAAAGATCGGTAGTACGGCCCGCAAACACGATCTCATTGCCCTTAATCGTATAGCGGCCATTTTGGATCTCGCTGCCGTAGAATGTGCCTTTGAAGGTACCGGCAGTGACTTCGGTGACGACGAATTCGGTTTTGCTGGGCTCTGAATTCGGGTCGCTATAGAGTGAGACATCCCAAGTACCGACAAGAGCCGATGGCATGGGGGCCACGTCCACCTTTTCGTCCGCTTCATTGACATTAATGCTGACACAACCGCCCAAAGCAGTCGCCAGCGCCAGGGCGGCGGCCGCTCCTAATTTGAAGTTCATGATGATTTCCCCAGATGATAGTCGTCCCACACCCGTCCTGCCAGAACCCTTTGTGGCGAGCCAGTTAAATGCTGGTAAGGTTCAGGGATGGGGGGCTAAATCCGCTTCCAAAAAATCGTCGTGGGGGCGAGCAGGCCGTCAGGCGTCAGCGCATAATCCGGCAAAGGCGGTAGGGGGGTATAGCCCGCTTTCTGGTAGAGATGTTCAGCGGCAGAACCTGTTTGGGTGTCGAGCACCAACAGCGATTTCCCTGCAATGTGCGCCCGTTCCTCTGCGGCAACCAACAGCCGCATTCCAAGGCCCAATTGGCGGACTTTGGTGTGAACAATCATTTTGGAGATTTCGCCACGATGGGGTTGGTTCTGTGGCATGTCCAGAACGACTTGAACCGTGCCCAAGATCGCTCCTTCGATTTCAGCCACCAATATGGCCTTGTCACCCGCTTGAACGGCTTTGGACACGCCCTCCCAATAGGTCTGCGCACGTTCTGGGTCCATCGGCGTGAGAAAACCCAAGGAGGCGCCACCTTCAACCGCATCGATTAGAAGCGCACACAAATCTTCCAGTTGGCGCTGGTCTAGAGCCTCGGTCAGCGCCCGGATCTGCATTAGGAAAAACCAGTCCCGCCCGTGGCAAGACCGCGCGCAGCAACATCGGCCAAGGTTTGGTCCCAACAATGCTCGCGGTAGTGACCCGCAATCTCAACGGCGGTGGTAAACCACACCTCATCCTTGTGCGAGGTTATATAGCTCAACGCCCGCTCAAACGCTTTGATCCGATGGCTTTGGCTAACCAGATAGGCATGGAGCGGGATACACATAACGGTGCCACTCTCGCCACCTTCCTCCAGCAATTGGTCGAAATGGCGCATCAATACATCTGCGTAGCGCTCTGCACTCATTGCCAGCGCGCCATAGGTGATGACGTCATTGACCTCTAGCGAATAAGGCATGCTCATCAGCTTGCCCGTCTTGGTTTTGATCGGCTGAGGCTGATCATCCTGAAATAGATCGCACGTGTACCAGAAGTCATATTCAGCGATGAGGTCGAGTGTGCGTTCCGTGTGGGTCAGAGCAGGGGCCAGATAGCCGCGAATGCGCTGGCCAGTGGCCGCTTGAACCGTCGCGATGGAATCCTCCAACACGGCGCGCTCTTGGGCTTCGTCCATCTCATAGGAATAACGCGTGTTATAAATGCCGTGGGAGAAAAACTCCCACTTGCGTTCCGCGCAAGCTTCGATGATTTCCGGGCAATGCTGGCACATGGCGACATTGAGCGAGATGGAGCCGCGCAACTCATGCCGATCCAGCATCTCCATCAGTCTTTGATGCCCCACCCGATTGCCCCAGTCGCGCTGGGAATAGCCGACAACGTCAGGCGACGGCTTGGGCCAGCCAGGTCGTTTTGGATTCACCGGCGGCATGAACTCATAATATTCGATGTTTGGCGCGATCCAGAAAGCAAGCTTCTTCTGCTCGGGCCAGATGATTTTCGGCCGGTTCAGATAGGGCCAGTCGTCGTAGAGATTAGGTTCAGCATGCATAGGCAAAGTTTGCGCGACCTATTGGGTGAAGGCAAGGGGGGCTCTGATTAACGTGCGAGTTCCATAGGTCGACTAAACTTGCAAACCGACGGAAATCAAGTATTGTGGTTACATATGACTACTTTTTGTGAGCGGTGATGCAGACGATCAATCTTAAAGATGCCAAGGCAGGTTTTTCGAGTTTAGTCGACGATGCCATGAAAGGCGACTTCGTGACCATTACCCGCCACGGCAAGCCTGTTGCCACGCTAGTCTCCATTGAGGCAGGCGAAATCGCTCGTAAGGCATTGGAACGTAAGCGTTCTGGCTTGATTGCCTATCTGCAGGCAATGCCGGCCGATCTTCCTGACAGAAACCCCAGCCCATCGCGAGATGTGGTCCTTTGAGCGGTTATCTGCTTGATACAAATATCATTTCGATGCTTTCACCGTCGCGGCGGAATGCATCGCCTCAAGTCTTGGCTTGGCTCGATCAGATGGACGCCGATGGCAAGCTCTTTCTGTCCATGGTGACGATCCACGAGATCGAGAAAGGAATAGCGCTCCTTGAACATAAGGGAGCAGACGTAAAGGCCGCCGAACTCAGACGCTGGCTCTTGGGTCTTGTGGCCAATTATGAAGACCGGATTCTCACGATCAACTTGGCAGCAGCGGCTCTTGGCGGACAGCTTGAGGCAAAAGCTGCGGCGTCTGGGCATAATTCGGGCATGGCGGATGCAGCGATTGCAGGTATCGCCAAAGTCCATGATCTGACGATTATCACCCAGAACACCAAGCACTTTGTTCCCTTTGGGGTAGCTGTGCGCGTCCTAGATGATGCGCTTTAGGCTACTTGCACGCATTCTTGTGGGGATGACAGCCGATCCAACCCGGCCCTATAGTGCTCGTCAAACAGCAAGCTGGGAGACTAAAGCATGCCCCACTCAAGTCAGAATTCGCGCCGCACGGTTTTAGGGGCTTTGGGGGCCAGTGCGGCGGTGCCGTTCCTCCCCAGCGTTTTATGGGCCAAGGGGCAAACAGGTGCCGATGCAAGTTTCGCGAAAATCTCGGCAGACTGGCTCGACCAGTCGATGCGCCTAAGCCCGGTTTCGGCGACTTGGACTGGCGATCATCGGTTCGACCATTTGTTGAATGATTATACGCCTGCGGGCCGTGCCGCTTCGCTGAACTTTGCCAAGTCCATCCTAACGCGTCTAAATGCGCTCGCACCCAGTACCCTTTCGCGAGCCAATCAGGTAGACCGGGCGATGCTGGTCAACGCACTTGAGGCGCAAATCTGGACGACTGAGACCTTGGAAGACTGGGCGTGGAACCCATTGCTGTGGCAAGATGCGGCAGGTAGCGCCCTCTACACGCTCATGGCGCGCGATTTTGCGCCCTTGCCCCAGCGGTTAAATAATGTGACCGCGCGCCTCAAACTTCTCCCGGGCTTTCTGGCCACCGCGCGCGCAAACCTTGTGCCCGAGCGCGTGCCTACCCCGCATGCCGTGACCTATGCCGCGCAAAATCAGGGCCTAAAGTCCATCATTACCGACATGATTGAGCCTGCGAAGGGTGCGCTTAAAGGCGCAGAGCTTGAAGCGCTAAATGCCGCGATTGCCGGGTTTTTGAGTGCCATCGATATCCACCAAAGCTGGATCGATCAGACTTTAGTGCCCGCAGCCAAGGCAGACTTCCGGGCGGGTTCGGCCCGGTTTGACAAGCAATTGACCTACACCCTCCTATCGCCGCTTTCACGGCAAGAGATCCGCCGCCGGGCAGAACAGGCTGTGCGCGACGTGCGGGCTGACATGTATGCGGTTTCCGTCAAAGCCTTGTCTGGCCGGGCCGATGCCCCGCCGTTACCGACTGCACCAACGCCTGCCGAACAGCAAAAAGCCATTCGCGCTGCCCTTGACCTCGCCGCAGCAGATCGGCCCGCGCGGGATAAATTGGTGGAAGTGTCGACAGAGGCGACCGAAATCGCCCGCAAATTTGTCGTGGAAAAGGATTTGATCACCCTACCCAACGGCCCGGTCCGCATTATCCTGATGCCAGAATTCCAGCGCGGCTTCTCAGTTGCCTATTGCGATAGCCCTGGGCCGCTAGAGAAGCACTTAGACACTTTCTATGCCGTCTCGCCCATCCCCGACGATTGGACCGAAGAGCAAGCGATCTCGTTTACCCGCGAATACAATCGCCGCGGCATTCAAGACATTGCTGTGCATGAAGCCATGCCCGGCCATTATGTCCAGATTTTTCACGCCAACTCCTATCCATCGATCCTGCGCGCCGTTTTAAGCTCAGGCAGCTTTGTCGAGGGCTGGGCGGTCTATGCCGAGACGGTGATGGTCGAAGAAGGGTTTATGGCCGACGATCCGCTCTATCGATTGACCCAGTTAAAGGTGCTTTTGCGCACCATCACCAATGCCATCATCGACCAAGGCATTCATGTCGACGGCTGGAGTGAGGCCCAAGTCATGACCTTCTTGACCGAAACCGCCTTCCAAGAAGAACGGGAAGCCGCCGGTAAATGGCGTCGCGCGCAATTATCCGTCACCCAACTTTCCACCTATTTCGTCGGCTTCGCCGAACATATGGAAACCCGCGCGGCGGCCAAAGCCAAACAAGGCGCGGCGTTCAAGCTGAAAGCCTATCACGATGGGATTTTGGGCTTTGGCTCACCCCCGGTTCGCTATGCCCGCGCGCTATTGTTGGATGAGGCGATTGGGTGAGGGGGTGGCACTCCTAGAGCCTCCAGCTTGCGCAACAAGAATGGTCGGGCGGTTGTAATGCGAGCACAGCGAGGCTTAGAGCCGATCCAAAGCGAAAGTCGCTGGGTCAATCACAAGCCATCATACCTTAACGCTGTCTTCCCGGACGGCGATAGCCGATCCGGGACCTTGTGCCGAACAATCCACCGGGGTCCCCGCTCTCCGCTTTGCTGCGGCGGGGATGACATCGAGAGGTAAAACCCTCACCCCCGCCCAGCAAACCAGGCATCAATCTCGGCCACGCCGACCACATCGGCATATTTCAACAATAGGTCCGTCAAATTGGCGAAGTGATAGCTTTCGTGCTTATCGGCGACGCATTCTTCTGGCACGATGGTGCGATAGCCGTGGCTGAGGCTATCGACCGCCGTTGCGCGGACGCAGCCTGATGTTGAGCCGCCGGTGATCAGCAGCGTATCGACCCTATGCCAGACGAGGTAGCTGGCAAGTTGGGTCTCAAAAAAGGCCGATGGCATGCGCTTGGTATAGGTTAGGTCCACCGAATGATCGATCTCGCAGCGGGGATCGAACTGGTGGCGCTCGCTGTCATATTTGATGTTTTGCAGGCTGTCGGGCGTATTGGTGCGCGTGCCCCAAACGCCTGCATCGCCTGCGTCGGGCTTATAGGCCACCCGGGTCCAGATGACGGGCATGCCAGCGGCCCGTGCCAAGGCGCTGATGCGATTGGTGTGCTCAATCTGGCGTGGATCGGTCACGTAAGAGGTATTGGGGAACAGGTCCGGCCGCGTATAGGCCTGTTGAAAGTCGATATTGACGATGGCGAGCTTGTTGCCAATGCCAAACTTGGCGCGGTTGGGATTGGCTTTGACGCGGGCATAGATTTGCCGCGCCGTTAGATCCTCACACACCATGGTTGGTTCAAAGGAAAGCGGGGGCTGGGCCATGGAATGCTCCTCTCGTTCAAGTCAGACGTTTTTGACTGCGCGGGCAACTGAAGGCTGTGGGAAGCCTGCGTCGCCGAAGGTCGCGGCAATCGCTTTGTGGGTATCATATACCACTTGCCAATAATGATCATTATGGCAGAAGGGCCGGACCAAAAGCTTGGGGCCAGCTTCGGTAAACTCAATGATCTCAATCACAGGGGCGGGGTCTGTAATGACATTGGGAATGGCTGAAACCGCCTTAAGCAGCATCGCCCTCGCTTCATCCGGGCTGACGCTGGCGGCAAGTTGCACGCGCAAGTCCACCGCTCGATAGGGATTGGCCGAATAGTTTTGAATAATGGCGGTGGAGACCGCATTATTGCCAATGATGGTGCGCACATTCTCCAGCGTGTTGATCGCCGTCGCAAACATGCCGATTTCGGTGACGGTGCCAGTTACGCCTGCTGCTGTGATGAAATCGCCGACTTTGAACGGCTTAAACAGGATCAAGAACACCCCAGCCGCAAAGTTAGACAACAGGCCCGACCAAGCCGCGCCAACCGCCAGACCAGCCGCCGCCACCAAGGCTGCCAAGCTCGTTGTCTCAATGCCAAAGACATTGAGGATGGCGATGACCAGAAAGATATTGAGGCCGATGGTGACGATGGAGCCGATCCACGTCTTGATCGTGCGGTCCATCGTATTGTGGAGGAGGGCGCGCGCGATGGCCCGACCGATCAGGCCAATCACCCAGCGACCGATAAACCACAAAGCGATCGCGCCGAGCGCCTTCAAGCCGAGATTAACGGCGGTTTCTAAGCCAGTTTTGATAAGGGTCGGCAAAATGTCGGTTTGAAACTGGGTCATATGGGCAGAGTCCTAGCCATGTCGCCGATCTGGTGAAAGTCCTAAACCAATTTCGGGGTTTTGGCTGGAGGGTCAAGCGGGCGCGACAGAGACCTGACGCGCCCCCCGGTCTGGATTATTTCTTTGCCCCGAACAGGCCACCCAAAGCATTCTTGGCCATGTCGGTCAGGTCATTGACAGGATTGCCATCACCGTCCTTGTCGAGGCTGGC
>JBEIEG010000013.1:0-22316 GCA_040383035.1 Hyphomonadaceae bacterium
ATAGTCGGTGTAGCGATAAGCCAAGTTGACTTCGAGGTTCTCGACCAATGGCTTCTTTGACATCAATGGCGCTGAAATTTCGCCATAGACTTCCTTAACGGTGTCTTCGCCCTTGGTGATGCCTGCAACCGTGGTCAGTGCAATGTTCGCACGACGGGTTTCAGAACCTGGAACGTCGTTGATGCTGTAGGTACGATACTGTCCACCCAAGACCAACTTCACGGCGTCAGCTGCGCCAGGAACCTGGAACACATCGCCAGAGACGTTACCTTCAACCACAGTTTGCTCATAAACCGTGTTGCCGGTGTTCTCATTGTTGAAGAGGTAGTTGAACTCTTGATCCGTGAAATCACCGCGCAGGACGCGTGGATCGAAGAAGTTGATTGGCAAGCAGGTGCCGCCCGACAAAGCCGGGGTTGGGCAGCTGACCACACCGGTGACTGGGTCGCGGGTCGCGTTCGACATTGCGGTCAAGCGGTCTGCCAGAATTGCAGTTCCAGAGTATTCGCCTTCGCCGCTGCTGGTTTGAGCATAGAGCTCCCATGCACCATTCTTGAGCAAGCCAGCGAAGCCATTGCCGGTTTGCCCCTTGACGCCGCCGACAACTTGCCAAGTTTCAACCGTTTGCTGGCTGTTGGCAGGACGAACGATGACTGGCTGAGCCGAAACGCCGAATGGGTTGAAGGCGTTGGTGGCTGGAATCACAAAGAACAGCTGAGCTGCGCGTGTTTGGTTCGATTCACGCTTTGCATAAAGCGCTTCACCATAGACTTCGACGCCGCCCAGAATGTCCAAGTCCCGTGCCGCAGTGGCGTAGAAGTTGGTGCGCTTGGATGGCGAGATGATGTCGGTGCTAGCAACCAGTGGATGCTCGTAATCGATTTGGTTGGCCAATGGCGCACCGATCACCCCGTTTTGCGGGCTGAACAGACGACGATAGCCAGGAACCGTCAACAGAGCTTGCTGGCTGGCGCAGGTTGCAGTGGTACCGTTTGGAAGCAAGCACAAAGTTGTGCTGCCCGCTACTGGACGAACCGATGGGTTCAAACCAACAACGCGTGCGGTGATGCTTGGGTCAGAGATCCAAGTACCGGTGCCGGTTGTGGCCCCGCCCAAGAGCGAGATACGGTTGAACGATGGGCCGGTACCAAAGCACTTAGGTTGGCCGGTCTTTGGATCGATGAAGTCAGCGCGTTGGCCGGTTGCTGCATCGAACACATAGTCTTGTTGGCAATAGTCGCGGTCGCCATACTTCAAGGCCTTTTGCTCGAAGTAGCTGCCGCTGACCATGACGTTCCAACGGTCGGCTGTTTTGCCCCACAAAGCGCCAACTGTGAATTGCTCACCACCGCCTGCTTCAGTCATGTTGCCAGAAGCGGTTGCTTCAAAGCCGTTCACGTTTCTACGAACGATAGCGTTGACAACACCGCCCACAGCGTCCGAACCGTAAATTGGCGAAGCGCCTTCGTTCAGGATTTCGTAGCGGCTGATCGCCAAGTTAGGAATGGTTTGAAGGTCGACAGCGCCAACCTGACCGCGCACACCCGATGGTGGCAAGCGGCGGCCGTTCAACAGCACCAAGGTACGCTGAGCACCCAAGCTGTTCAGACCGACGGTTTGGATACCTGGGCCGCCTTCAACGATGAAGCCGGAGAAGAAGTTGTTGATTTGACCCGAACCTGCCGCAGCAGTGGAGCTTTGCAGGATCTCAGCCGCGTCGATGGTGCCCGACAGCACAGCGTTGTCATTGGTGATGACGGTCAATGGCGACGATGAGGTGAAGGTGTCGCGACGGATGCGCGAACCGGTAACCACGATGGTTTCAGCTTGCTTGGCCGGTGCAGCAGCAGGTGCTGTCGCAGCTGGAGCGGTTTGAGCGCTAGCAACTGCTGGAATGAAGGTCAGTGCGGTCAACGCGGTAGCGCCGATCAAGGAAGCACGAACGGATATTTTCAAGGTATTCCCCCTTAAGTAACTAAAACCTGCAGTCAAACCTTTTGGTAACGCACGGTCTGACACCGCGGATTTTGCATTGATGGCTGTAGAGCGCGAACATTGCAAGGTTGCAAGGACCCTCTCTGCCCAAACTGCGCCTATGCGTCACTTGTGAAAATTTTGTAACATGTTTGCCACACTCTTGTGCATTGCAGGCGTTGGCTGTTGCCTGTGTTGCCCTTTACGACAGAGCGTATAAATACCTGTCAAGGCCGCGCTCTTATTGCTGCCGCAATCATGTCTCGAAAGCACGACTTTCCATGGGGTCATCACAAATGTTCGCGAAACGACTTGTCCTTTTAGTATCTACTGCGATCTGCGTCGCTGCCGCCGCCACAACTGCTGTGCCAGCACAAACATTCAAACCTACTGGTCCTGCTTTGCCAGTTGACGTCATGTCAAAGGATTGGACGATTTGGAGTGCGCGCCTTAGCCCGGATGGCAAGCATATTGCAGCTTTGGCAGGCATCCCCGGTCAGAATCCCGTGATCCGCGTGTGGTCGACCGACGATATGAGCAAGCCCCCATCCCAATTTGGTTCCAAAACCATGCGGTTTACAGGCTTTCAGTTTATGAACAACTCAAAGCTTTTGGTGTTTGCAAACCAGCCCGTATCCGCTGGGTCAAACTCCCGTTGGCTCACTAGGGCTGCGATTGCCAATCTAGACGGCTCTTCATTCTTGGATTTGGCGGCGGACGATAGTGCCGACCCACGTGGCGAAGATCGCATTATCGGCTTCTCTTTGTTCCGGCGGCTTCCTAAGGAAGAAAACGTCGTCCTGATGGAAATCCAGCGCTTTTCCGGCACTGAAATTGTGCGCCTGAATGTGAACACGGGTCGTCAAGATCGCTTCGCGCGGACTGGAGAAAACGAAACCTTCGCTTGGGCTGATGGCGAAGGGAATATCAAGCTAAAGACACAAACTCGCGCCGCGAACGGCGTTTGGACACGCTACGTCTACTTCCGTGAAACCAACAACGATGATTGGAAAGAGTTGCCTGGGCTTCGCCTTCCGATCAATGATCGCTTCACTCTGGCCCCAGTCCATGTGTCGAAAGACAATAAGAGCATCTTTGTGCGGACGAACCGCGATACGAATTTCGCTTACCTAGCCAAATATGACATCACCACCGACACAATTGGACCGCCGATTGCGCAAAATACGGAGTACGATATCTCTAGCGCCAGTTTTGGGTCCTCGGCCGATGAAGACGCTTTGACACAAGATCCTTTGCGCACATTCTGTTGGGCGGGGCCTTCGACCGAATGTCAGTATTTTGACCCCACTGACAAACGCCTCGCCAATTTGCTTGAGCGGGCACTTCCTGGAACAAATATCAGCTTTGGTGTTCGTAATGGTGGCGCAAATGTTTTGGTGCAGGCCACGGCACCAAACGTACCTGACACTTATTATCTGTTGAAGAATGAGCGGCAACTAATCAAAGTGGGTTCGGCGCTGGAAGGATGGGATCGCAAGACTCTTGGGCCAGCGGAATGGGTCACCTACCCTGCCCGTGATGGCTTCCAGATTCCTGGCGTTCTTTATTTGCCGCCGGGCTACAAAAAAGAACGTGACGGACGCCTGCCACTGGTCGTTATGCCTCATGGCGGCCCATGGTCCCGTGATGATATGGACTTTGACACCAGCTTCTGGTCGCAAATGTTTGCCACACGTGGGTTTGCCGTTTTGCTGCCAAACTATCGGGGCTCGACGAACTTAGGTAAAGCTCTGTGGAAAGGTGGCGACCGTGAGTGGGGAGCCATCATGCAGGACGATAAAGATGATGGTGCCAAGTGGTTGGTTGACCAAGGCATCGCAGACCCGAACCGCATGATGATGTATGGCTATTCCTATGGTGGTTTTGCCGCAGCAGCCGCAGCAGCCCGTTCGGGCGGCCGATCAGCTGGCCTATGGCAGTGCGCCATTTCTGGTGCACCTGCAATTGACCTTCAGCGTATCGCAACTGACTGGGGTGAAAACCGCATTCAACGCGTAAACCAAGGTGTGACAGTTGGTGGCTGGGACCCGATGGCTCACCTCGATGAAGTCAAAATTCCTTGGCTGATCTTCCATGGCGATTATGACCGTCAAGCAGATACGATCCACTCGCGCACAGCGGCAGCCCGGATACGTCAGGTCAATCCAAATGCGAACTTCCGCTATGTGGAAATTCCACGTATGTCGCATACCTTGGGCGAAATGACTCCAGAGCATCGCACCCAGTTCTTGAACCTGATCTTGGATTGGACCGCCAATAATTGCGGCAATATCTCGGACAAGTTTGATGAACCAGGCCTGAAAACCACTTTGACAAAGCGCGCTTCGAAATAAGCGATACCTGGTCATAACTCTCCATTAAAGCTCGGCAGGACAACCTGCCGGGCTTTTTTATTTCAAGACTGCTTTCCAATTATTTGGCGATCTAAGAAAGCGCTGAAAGCCCGAATTTTCCGAACTCCAAGACCTTCTGTCCCGGCTGCATTCGATCGCATCCCTCTTGCTTGTCAAACTTAAGATTGCAGGTAACTTGGGGATGGGACTTAGCAAGAGATTATGCTGGGTTGCTGACGGCAGTTTTGTCGTTGATCTACATGAGGAGTTTTTTGATGAAATTGAAACAGGTTTTCCTTTTAGCCACATCCGTTGTCTGCGCAGCAACACTGGCAACCGCAACGCACGCTCAGACTTTTAAGCCAAAGGGGCCGGCGTTGCCGGTTGAGGCGATGGCAAAGGATTGGGCGATTTGGGGCACTCGAATTAGCCCAGATGGAAAACATATCGCTGCTGTTGCAGGGGTGCCGGGACAAAATCCGGTAATCCGGGTCTGGTCCACCGATGATATGAGCAAGCCGCCCAAGCAGTTTGGCTCTAAGACCATGCGCTTTACAGGCTTTAGCTTCGTCAGCAATAACAAACTGCTCGTCTCTGCCAATCAGCCCGTAAGTGCGGGTGCGAATTCCGATTGGTACGGCCGTGCGGCCATTGCCAATTTGGACGGATCGTCTTTCCTCGATATCTCGAACGAAGAAGCCACACTTACGCGCGACGACGACTTTATCCTCCGCTATTCCTTGTTCAATCGCCTGCCGAAGGAAGAAAATTTTGTCTTGATGGAGATCGAGAAGATCTCCGGTTCTGAAATTGTCCGCCTCAATCTGACTACCGGGCGCAAAGACCGCTTCGCGCGGACCGGCGAGAACGAATCCTTCCTTTGGTCGGATGGGGATGGCAACATCAAGTTAAAAGGCCAACTCAAAATCGCGAACGGGATCTATACCTATCACCATTACTTCCGTGAGAATAATGATGCGCCTTGGCGGGAATTGAAGGGATTGAGCTATCCGCTCAACGACCGGTTTGAAATGCGACCGGCTCATATTTCCAATGACAATCAGTCCATCTATGTGATCACCAATCGGGATACAGATTATAGTGTTCTGGCGAAATACGATGTTGCCACCGACACATTGGGTCCACCCATTGTGCAAAATACAGAGTTTGACGTTTCCTCGGCTAGTTTTGGTACCGCCTCAGACGAAGATGCCCTAACTCAAGATCCCTTGCGCACTTTCTGCTGGGCTGGCCCATCCGTTGAGTGTCAGTATTCCGACCCCGTGGACAAGCGCATTCACGCCCTGCTGGAGCGTGCGCTGCCGGGGACAACAATTTCGGTTGGGGTCCGAAATGCTGGTTCGAATGTCTTGGTCCGTGCGACTGCACCAAATGTCCCCGACGCATTCTATCTTCTAAAGAATGAGCGACAGCTGATTAAAATTGGCTCGACACTTGAAGGTTGGGACAGGTCAACGCTGGGTCCAGCCGAATGGCTCTACTACCCGGCTCGTGATGGCTTCCAGATCCCCGGCATTCTCTATCTACCCCCCGGCTATAACAAAGAGCGCGATGGTCGCTTGCCGCTGGTTGTGATGCCGCACGGCGGCCCTTGGGCACGCGACGATATGGACTTTGACGTCAGTTATTGGCCGCAAATGTTTGCGACGCGCGGCTTTGCGGTTTTGATGCCCCAATATCGCGGCAGCGATGGTCTTGGAAAAGCCCTTTGGAAGGGCGGTGACAAGCAATGGGGTGCCCTGATGCAGGATGATAAGGACGACGGGGCCAAATGGTTGGTCGATCAAGGCATTGCAGATCCAAACCGTATGATGATGTATGGTTATTCCTATGGCGGCTTTGCCGCTGCCGCTGCAGCCGTGCGCTCTGGCGGCCGCTCAGCTGGACTTTGGCAGTGCGCCATTTCCGGAGCGCCAGCCATTGATCTCGAGCGTATCTCCAATGATTGGGGTGAAAACAGGCTCTCGAGAACGCTGCAAGGCGTTACTGTCGCGGGGATGGATCCAATGGAACATCTCGACCAAGTCAAAATCCCCTGGCTCATTTTCCATGGCGATTATGACCGTCAAGCCGACACGATCCATTCGCGGACAACTGCCGCTCGGATACGCCAAGTGAATCCGACTGCAAACTTCCGCTATGTGGAAATACCCAAAATGGCGCACACCTTAGGTGAAATGACTCCAGAGCACCGCACACAATTCCTCAACCTCATTCTTGAATGGATGGGCACCAATTGCGGCAATATCTCAACGACCTTTAAAGAGCCCGGACTGAAACCGTCACTCACCAAGCGCGCCGCCAAATAGGCCAACAAGCACGGACAAAAACAAAGCCCGGCAGGACAACCTGCCGGGCTTTTTGATTGTTGGAAATCTGAGAACCGAATCTTACGACTTCGGCGCAGCACCTGCTTTTTGAGCATCGGTGGTGCAGAGGTAGCGGGCGCGGTGGATATCCACGGCATTATCGACCCAGCCAGTGACACGAGGGCTGACGAGATTGCGGTTGGTTAGGAACCACATCGGCATGAAGCCATTTTCCTTTAGCAAAATGCCTTCAGCCTGCTTCATCAGATTGGCGCGCTTAACCGTATCTTTCTCGACGTCGGCGGCTTCCATCAGCTTATCGAATTCTGGATTGCTATATTTGCCATAATTCAGCTGACCGGTGCTGGTCTGGAACAGATAGACGAAGTTTTTGGCGTCGTTGAAGTCTGAAATCCAACCTGCATCGCCCAGTTCGAAATCGCCCGTACGCAGTTTTTCGTAATTGATTTGGGTCTCGGCCCCCAGAATCTCGACTTGAACCCACGGCGCGATCATGGCCCAGTTCTGCTGTACAACCGGGGCCACGCGAGGGTTATCGCCAGAATTGCGGAAGCTGAAGGTGAACTTCAGGGGCTTATTCGGGCCATAGCCTGCCTCTTCCAAGAGCTTTTTGGCGCGGGCCAAACGCTCTTCCATGCTTTGGCCTTTGAAGTCGGTTGCCATAGCACCAGTCTGATAATCGGCAATGCCTGGGGGCACGAGGCTATAGGCGGGCTGTTGGCCCGCTTTCAGGATCTCTTTGGTCACGAACTCACGGTCTGCCGTCATCGAAATCGCGGCACGCACACGCGCGTCGTTAAACGGGGCCTTGCGCAGGTTGAAGATGTAATAAGTCAGGCCGGTATAGCCGTGAATGCGGGCATAGCCCGGCAAATTCTTGTTGATCTCTTCTAGACGCGAACCGGAGAAATTCGTGTTGATGTCAAGGTCGCCGGTACGGACTTTGCGCTCCGCTGCGTTGTCATCTGAGGTAGGGTAGAAGAAGATCTGATCGATACAGACATTGGCATTGTCGTAATAGTTCGCATTGCGTACAACATGAACGAAGTCGTTTGGCTTCCATTGCTGCAGCTTATAGGGGCCATTGCCGACAAAATTCTCGGCCTTGATCCAATCCTTGCCAATTTTTTCCACAACATGCTTTGGAATTGGGAACGAGGTGTAATGGGTCAAAAGGCCCGGCAAGTAAGGAGCCGGATGCTCCAACGTGACTTCTAGGGTTTTGGCATCAATGGCGCGTACGCCCAATTGGGTAACATCCTTGATGCGGCCATCATAGATTTTCTCCGCATTTTTGAGGATATAGAGGATGGACGCATATTTGGCTGGCGGGGTTGTGGTCATGATCCGCTGCCAAGCAAACACGAAATCTTCAGCTGTCACCGGCTGACCATCCGACCACTTGGCGTCGCGCAACTTGAAGGTCCAGACAAGGCCATCAGGGCTGGTGGACCATTCCGTCGCCATACCAGGAATTGGACGACCCTGGGGATCTTCGGTTGTTAGCCCCTGCAGCATATCGCCGATAATCCGGTTCTCCCACGTACCTGAGGCCTGGTGAGGGTCGAGAGACAAAGGCTCCGCACCATTCCCGATTTGAAGGGTCCGCGCCTTGTCGGCGTCGGCACTACCACCGCCACCGCCACAAGAAACCAAACCCAAACTCAAAACCAAAGCTGTAGTTGCGGCAGCCAAAGACCGGCGTGTGATTTTCATTTCGTTGTCTCTCCCGATCGGGTTAGTGTGTGACCTCTATAGCGCACAGGCCTGCTTTTGCTATGCAGACAGGCACTAGGACAAAAACCTTGTTACGATTTGTGAAGGTAACGTGAAATGAACAAATTCAGTACCACGCTCATTGCAGCGAGTTTTATGACATTTGGTACAGTTGCTTTGGCCCAATCTGGACAAAATCCAGCAAATGCGGCGGTCTCCCCACTTGAACCCATCTATGTCTGTGCGAATAAAACCGACCCAACCGAGCGTCTGGCCTGCTTTGATGCCGCTGTTGCGACCATTCGGGCCAAAGAGGCGAAGTCGGAAATTGTGACTTTCGACAAGCAAAGGGTTGAAAAAGTACGCCGCGAGGCTTTTGGCTTCTCCCTCCCCTCCCTCCCGAAACTGGGCTTCCCAGCCTTTGGAGCTGCGCCAAAGGCCGAGGGCAAAGACCAAAGCGTGGCTGCTGCTGCGGTGGAAGAGGATATTGAAGAACAAAGCTTTACCGTGGTCAGCACGCGGGAATCGGCCGGACGGGTCGTGATAACGCTTGAAAATGGCCAAATCTGGCGCTTGACCGAGGCAGGCGAACTTAATGCACCCAAGCGCCCGCCCTATAAGGTGAATATCCGGACAGCTGCCATGGGCTCGTTTATCCTAACCGTGGAAGGCCGCAATAAAGGCTATCGCGTTCGCCGGGTTGAATAGTCCGGATCAGTTTTGCGCCCAGTCGCGACCGATCTAGCGGTCGCGAGGGTCAATCGCGTCGCGCAAGCCGTCGCCGATGAAGTTGAAGCAGAACAGGGTGACCATCATTGTCGTGGCGGGGAAAATCAACAGCCAAGGCGCGATTTCCATTTCGCGCGCGCCAATTGAGATCAGATTGCCCAAGCTGGTCATTGGCTCCTGCACACCAAGGCCCAAGAAGCTCAAGAAGCTTTCAGTCAAGATTACGGCTGGAATGGTCAAAGTCACATAGACGACAACGGGCCCGAGCACATTGGGAACAATGTGACGCGTCACGATGTTAGCGCTGGTGACACCAGCCGCTTCGGCCGCTTCAACAAATTCCTTTTTGCGTAGAGAGATTGTTTGCCCGCGGACAATGCGCGCCATGGTCAACCACTCCACCGCGCCGATTGCAACGAAGATGAGGATCAGGTTGCGGCCAAACACCACCATCAAGATGATCACAAAGAAGATGAACGGCAGCGCGTAGAGCACATCGACAATGCGCATCATGATTTGATCGACCCGGCCGCCAATATAGCCAGCTGTGGCGCCCCAGATCACCCCGATGAGAAGTGAAACCCCTGTTGCGACAAGGCCCACCGCCAGCGACATGCGCAGGCCGTACAACAACCGCACAAACAAGTCCCGACCCTGTGGGTCTGTCCCGAAAATGTGCAAATTCTCCCACGTTGGCCCTTGCAACACGCGGTCATTATAGATGGTCTCATAATCATGCGGCCAAAAAAACGGGCCAAAAATCGCCAGAAAGGTCAAAGTGCCGAGCACGATCATGCTGCCCACAGCGGCCTTGTTGCGGAACAGGCGACGACGCGCATCTTCCCACAGCGAGCGTCCTTTGACAGCAGCCTCGAGAAGCTCCGCCTTTTCTTGGGGTGTGGTCAGCAGTGTCACTCGTATTTTACTTTCGGGTCTAAGAGGCCGTACGCAAGGTCGGCCAGAAGATTAAGTAGAATGATGAGGCCCGCATAGAGCACGACAACCGCCATCACGACGGGATAGTCGCGCTGCAAAGCACTCGTGACGAAGTTTTTGCCAATGCCGGGTAGTTGGAACACCGTCTCCACCACAACTGAGCCAGTAATCAGGCCGGCGCATGCAGGGCCCAAATACGAGACCAACGGCAATAGAGCCGCGCGCAACGCGTGCTTGGAAAGAACTTGGAGTTCGGGCAGGCCCTTGGCGCGCGCCGTACGCACAAAGTTAGAGCGCAACACTTCCACAGCGCTGGAGCGTACCAAGCGCGAGATGATGGCGATCTGAGCCAAGGAAAGGGTGACGACTGGCAGCAGCAGCGTCTCAAAGGTCATCTTGCCCAAATCAAGGCCCGCCGTTGGCAACCAGCCAAGATAAACCCCAAACACCAGCGACAAAATCGGGCCGACAACCAAGGACGGAATACAAATGCCGGCCATCGCGATGGCCATAATGGAATAATCGGGCAAGCTATTTTGCTTCAGAGCGGCAAATAGGCCCATCGGCACGCCCACACAGGTCGCCAATAGCAACGCTGCCAAACCAATTGTCATGGATACCGGAAAACCGGAACCAATGATCTCGCTGACGGTTTGGTCCTTGTAAATCAAGGATGGCCCCAAGTCGAAGGTCGCAAGCCCTTTCAAATAGTCCAAAAACTGGATGTAGAGCGGCTTATCAAAACCATAAAAGGTCATAAGCTGCGCGCGAATTTCAGGCGACAATGCACGTTCAGTATCAAATGGGCTGCCGGGCGCCAAACGCATCATAAAGAACGCCACCGCAATGATGACCAGCATGGTGGGAATGGCCACCATGAGGCGTCGCATCGTATAGGCAAACATACGTCTTTGGTCCTTTTGAAGCTTCAGCAGACCGGCAAATAGTGGCGTCCAGTCCTCTGGACAGCAATTGATGATGGTTGCTGGATTGTCAACGGACCATGCCAGCATCCATTCTAACAAGAGCTTGATTGGCAAGGAAACTCAGCCCGCTTGGCTCCGTGCCTTTTTCGAAGCCACACACGCTGGACCCTGCGTCGGGCTTCAGCTAATGCCATTGTCACAGGAGGAAATCATGAGCCCTTTCCGCACGATCACCCCAAATTTCTCCGCCTCGCCACAAATCAGCGCGGCAGACGTTGCCCAAGCAGCACGCGATGGGTTTACAGCCGTGATCTGCAACCGACCAGATCATGAAGATATGGGTCAAGTCAGCGCTCAGGAAATTGCAAAGGCCTGCGCGGAACACGGGCTCAGCTTTACCCACATCCCTGTTTCAGGGGGCATTCCGGAAGAAGCAGTACCGCTGATGCGTGAGGCCCTTGCAGCCAGCACGGGGCCCGTCCTTGCCTATTGCCGCAGCGGGACGCGTTCCACTAATTTGTGGGCCTTGGCAGAGGCCAGCGCCGGTGGCAGCCCCGAGGAGCTTGTGGAAGCCGGCGGGCGCGGTGGTTATGATCTGCGGGGCCTGATGCCTCTCTTACGCTCGCTTTCTCAAGCCCGCTAAACCGCAAGTTTTTGTCTACTGATGACTAAAACCATGGCACCGTAACCGGTGCCACTGCACTGTCGTATCTTCATACCAAGACCCTGTCACAATTTTTGGGTATGGTTACGTGTATGAAGTCGAATCGAATAAGGCTGAGGGTTACCCAGCCTGAACATTATCTCCGTCTCTCAAAGGCCTGTTTGCTTTGACCAATCTCATCCGCGATTTTGAGTGGAGCTGGACCGGCGTCACCGTGCGCAAGACAGGTGCGCGCGTGCCATTTGACGCTGCTCACTTGAGCGAGATTTTTCTTTGGTGTGTATATTTCGTAAGCGTCGTGTTGAGCCCCCGTCCAAAGGACGGCCCAGTTATTGGATTTGCCCCTGACCCAGCCCGACCTTGGTATTTGATTTGGCCAAGCTTGTTTTTGGCAGGTGGTCGATCGGCCCGCGTGGGTGAGACCCCACAGCTCTGGATGCATTTTGAGGACAGAACGCATAGCGAGCCGTTAAGCTTGCCGAATGATGGCGTACCGCGCTGGAACTTCGATGCCCATGATCTAAGCAAATCCCGTGTCGCAGCAGCCTTTGAAGAGGCCTTTGGCTATGGGTTGGCGCTTGATCCGCGCCAACATGAGGGGTTCGCTGTCGAAAAGGGTGAAGAAAATGGCATTCATGACGGACGTATCGTCACTACGCCCTGTGAGCCAAAGTCTGGCAAAGTCTATCAAAAGCTCATTGATAATCGCGGCGCTGACGGCTTGATAGAGGATTTACGGACCCCCACTGTTGGTGGCGTGCCTGCTCTGGTCTATATCAAGCGACGGCCTGAACACGTGCGGTTTTCCAATGATAACACCCAATGCTGGCTTCGCAGCGTGGATGAGATCTTCTCAAACGAAGAGACCGCAGCGATCACCCGCTTTTGTAAGATTCTGAAACTTGATTGGGGTGGACTGGATATCTTGCGCGACCAGACCAGTGGTTTGATCTATATAGTGGATGCAAATCGCACAGACATGGGCCCGCCAATCGCGTTACCCTTATCCGATAAACTAAAAAGCACTTATATTCTGGGCTCTGCCTTGAAGCTAAGTTCCGAAAACGTCCGGCTGCGCGCTGGTGGAGGCATATGATGGCTGTTGCGATTCCTTTTGTCCGCGACATCAAATTTGACTATGGACGTGTTGAGCAGGTTAGCCCACTGATCCGTCGGGTTATTGCCAATAACCCTGGGCCGTTCACCTTCACAGGCACCGGTGTCTATATCATTGGGCATGGCGATGTGTGCGTGATTGATCCGGGCCCTGACTTGCCTGACCATTTCGAGGCCCTGAAGCAAGCTTTGGAGGGTGAGACGGTCAGCCATGTGCTGGTTACCCATTCCCATATGGACCATAGCCCCTTGGCCCATCCACTGGCGCGTTGGGCGGGTTGTTCGGTTTTGGCTTCCGGCGAAATCGCCCTGCCTACGCAATCCGAAGTGCGCCTAGAAGCCGGTGACGACACACGCTTCCGTCCTGATTCTGCGCTGAATGATGGAACTTTAATCGAAGGCGACGGCTGGACCATTGAGGCAATTGCCACACCGGGCCATACGTCTGGGCACATGTGCTACGCCTTGCTGGAAGAAAATTGTCTATTCTCGGGCGACCACATCATGGGATGGTCAACAACCGTCATTAGCCCACCCGATGGGGATATGGACGCCTATTTGACCAGCCTCGAAAAAATTGCCATCCGAGAGTTTGCGACAATTTGGCCGACGCATGGCCCCCCGATTACCGACCCTGCGCCATTTGTGGCTGCCTATCGCGACCACCGCCTCGATCGGGAAGACCAAATTCTCGCATGCTTGGCCTCAGGCCATACAAAGGTGAAGGATATGGTGCCCGTCATGTACGCGGCGGTCGATCAAAGACTATGGCCAGCAGCCTCGCACTCAGTCATGGCACATATGAGCCGTCTGGTGAAAATTGGACGGGTAGCATGTGAAGGCGAACTCAATATGGAGGCAAGCTTTCAGTTAGTCTGACAAGCTTACATTGGACTCAGAAGTTGGGAACGGTGCGCTTTTCGCCATTGGGATGAACAATGACGATCGTCTGCCGATCATATTCCAAATTGGCCTGAAGTTCGCGTAATTTATCTTCATCGCCCGCTAAGATGTTGGTATAGCGCCATTTTGTGCCATCGTGAAAAACCACATAGCCACACACATTGGTCTGGCACTCAGCCTTCTTGATCAGCTCACCATAGCCTTCAATCAAAGGCGGATTTCGCTCATCGAACTTCTTCGCCCGGACACGAAAGCCCCAAACAATAACCACATCAGCCGGACGGTCTGAAGCCGATACGGTTGAAGAAGCGCCAATGGCAGGGGATTCGGCTGCTTCCCCTACCTTTGTCGTAGCACTTGTGGCCTTGCCCGTCGCTGCCATGCTGGTCGTCGCAACGCCAAACGTTGAAGCCGCGAGCAAAGATGCACTGATTACAGAAATGATTTTCATGATAAATTTGATCCCACTAAGCACAATGGGAGTCAATTACCAATCTGTATTTTAGCGCTTCAAGGCCGCTAGCAGGGCTTCAATGCGCTTTGCATTGGCACCTAAATCAGAAATGCCCACACGGCTGACAGAGCGCATATCAACCGCAGAGCCTGCGCCGTCTGCTGTGACAACCAAGACAACATCGTCCTTAAAGCCAAACCAAAAGCTCTCTACACTGGCTTCTAGGCGCAACTTAGCGGGATCTTGCGTGATGACGTTCCAGCCCTTGGCCTTCATAGCGGCTTCAGCCTTTTTGTAGGCATCGGCCGGTGATGTGGTGGCAAGCTTCAGAGTTTTGACCTTGGGATAAGCTTCAGCCTGAATCTGATCCAAGGACCGGCCAGACCAAGGAGACAGCCGCTCTTTATTAAAGGGAACAGTTGCGTCCTTTGGGGCCACAATCGGATTGGCCTTAGCCCCGCGCGCCGTCATGACGGTGTCCGAAAAGGTCAAAGGATTTGCGGGATTGGTCGAAATATCGTGGATGGGCGGTACGGCGCGGGCTGCCGAAATCGCCGAAAAGGCCATACCAGCGGCACCAAGCGCCACAAGCCACATAAAGCCCAACGCCGCAAATCCTGCGCGTGGTTTGATGAAGACGACAAGGAGGCTGGTGATAAAGGTCAAGACGATCAAAATGCCGATCATGGGCACACCCATCCCGCCAATCATCTTCACAAGGCCGATAGTCCAAGGCCACAGGCCAAACTTGGTGCCAAGGGCGGCCACCATAAACCAAATCGGAACAAAAATGGCCAAGGCCACGCCAATCATCAAAACGACGTTGCGAGCTTTTGCAAAGCGAGATTGCGTTTCGGCCATCTTATCCTCCTTATGGCAAAAAGGCCGCGCTAGCGGCGGCCTATTCCTTCCACGTTAGAGTGCCGCTGGGCAGAGGTAAAGGCGCGATGGGCCAGAACAGGCGTCGTGCTGGCCCATCAAACTGTGATTACGATGCTTTCGCGGTTGGCAAATCGTAATTAGCGAAGGTTTCACGCAAAGCCAACTTGTTGATTTTGCCAGTTGCCCCCAGCGGGATAGCTTCGACAAATTGGACATCGTCTGGCATCCACCACTTGGCAATCTTGCCATCGAGATAGGCCAAAATGTCTTCTTTTGAGGCTGTCGCCCCTTTGGCGCATTCGATAATCAACAAAGGACGCTCATCCCACTTGGGATGATATTTGCCAATTACAGCGGCAACCGCGACACCTGGGGCACCCACTGCGACGTTTTCGACATCGATGGAGCTGATCCACTCACCACCGGACTTGATCACGTCTTTGGCGCGGTCGGTGATTTGCATGAAGCCGGCTGTGTCGATGGTGGCGACGTCGCCCGTATCAAAGAAGCCGTCTTGGTCTAGGATATTGCCGCCTTCGCCCTTGAAATAGCCCGCCGCAATCGCAGCGCCGCGCACCACGAGATTGCCGAAGGTTTCACCATCACGTGGTGCCTCCGCGCCATCGCGCAGAATTTTGATTTCGACGCCAAATGGTGGACGACCTTGCTTCAGCTTGGTCTTGATCTTTTCATCATGAGTCATGGTGTCGGCATCGGGGCCGAGAGAACCCAAAGTACCTAATGGCGAGGTTTCAGTCATGCCCCAAGCGTGGAGCACTTCAACACCATACTTCTCTTCGAACATGCGCATGATGCGCTCTGGCACCGCCGAGCCACCAATAGCGACTTTCTTCAGGGTGGACAGCTTGGAATTGGTCGCTTCCAAATGCTGCAACAACATCATCCAAACGGTTGGAACGGCAGCGGAGAACGTAACGCTTTCAGTTTCCAGCAATTCGTAGATGGACGCACCGTCCATCTTCGCACCCGGCATAACAAGTTTCGCCCCTGCTGCGGGCGCAGACAGTGCCACCCCCCACGCATTGGCGTGGAACATCGGCACGACAGGCAAGATCACGTCGCGCGCGCCTAGACCCATAACGTCCTTTTGCATGGTCAACAGCGTGTGCAACACGTTGGAGCGGTGCGAATAGAGCACGCCTTTAGGATTGCCAGTGGTGCCAGAGGTATAGCAAAGACCCGCAGCAGTGTTCTCGTCAAACCCGCCCCACTTTGCGTCCGCGCTATGGCTTTCGATCCAGCTTTCGTAGTCGATTGCACCCTTCAAGCTGCAAGCCGGCATGTGGTCCTTGTCAGTCAGTACGACAAAGCGGGTGACTGGGCTCAATTTATCTTTCAAGGCTTCCAAAATAGGCAGGAAGGTCAAGTCGGTGAAGATGATCTTATCTTCGGCATGATTGACGATATAAACCAATTGCTCAGGGAACAGCCGCGGATTCAATGTATGCAGCACAACGCCAAGGCCCATCGCGCCGTACCAAATTTCCATGTGGCGGCCAGAGTTCCAAGCTAGGGTCGCAACCCGGTCGCCCAGCTTGATCCCTTCAGCCAACAGGGCATTGGAAACCTTTTTGGCGCGGGTATTGATTTCGCTATAAGTGGTGCGGACAATTGGCCCTTCAACGGAGCGGGTCACGATTTCGCGGCGACCATGGTTGATCGCGGCATGATCCATGATCTTATCGACTGTTAGTGGCCAATTCTGCATTAAACCGAGCATGATTATCTCCCAAATTTTTGGCTTGCCAGTAGGCGGCATTTGCGCCGGCCAAATGCGTCAAATGGCCGATTTTGGGCCCTTCCTAAGGCCTCAAGCGCGCACGTCAACTGGGCACGAGCCGAGGCCTCTTCACAAGGCTGTAGATTTGGCAAAAATGGGTCGACTAAGGCAGAAGCGATAAGTTCTTTCCAACTACCCGGTCGACCATGCGCGGTGGTAGTAAGCGTGCTAGCCACCAATTCACGAGCTTGTTGGGTACCGGCGCATAGCGTGTCTTGGGATGGGATGTCGTCAAAGCTTCTTCGACCAGATTTGCGACGACGCTGACCTCTAGGCCTTCTTGGTCCATGGCGGCGAGGGATTGTGTGAGCCGCTCTAATGGTTTGCCCCAGATTGTGTCCTTGTATTTGTTTCCGCCGGCTGCTGCGCCCTTCTCCCAAATTGGCGTCTTGACGGCACCGGGCCCCACAACAATCACGTCAATGCCAACCAGTAAAAGTTCACGCCGCAAACTATCAGAAAAGCCTTCAACTGCGTGCTTGGCGGCGACATAGGCAGCGGTAAAGGGATAGCCGAACTTGCCTGAGACGGACGTGATATTGAGGATGCGGCCTTTAGGACCGGTGCGCGCAGGATCAACACCCAACAAAGGCGCAAAAGCACGGCAACAGCGCACAACGCCCATGAAGTTGATATTCATCACCTGCTCAATCTCGCTCAATGGCTGGATCAAGGCAGGCCCCGGCAAAGCAATCCCGGCGTTATTGACAAGGCCCGATAGGGTCCGCCCCTGCAAGGCTTCGCCAATGACCTGGGCCGCTGCCTCAATCGCGGGCATATCAGAGACATCAAACAAAACTGCTTGCCCATTCGCACCAAAAGCGGCGTTCAAGGCATCTGCATCAGCCTGCTTCCGGACGGAGGCAAACACATAGTGGCCTTGGGCCACCAGTCGGTCGGCAATTGCTCGACCAATTCCGGTCGAAGCACCTGTGACCAGAAAGGCCTTTTGATCTGAGCGCATGAGTGAGACTTTCTGAATCAATGGTAGGAAAAATCGCTCTACGGATAGAGCTTAGAAGTGGACCAAGGTACCGTGGCATCGCCCCGCATAAACTCTAAACGATCGTGCAATCGAAATGGACGATCGCGCCAGAACTCAATCCGTGTCGGCACAAGGCGGAAGCCCGACCAGAAGGCCGGACGGGGCACCTCACCAATACCAAATTTCATGGCATAGCTCGCTACATTTTTCTCAAGTGCAAAGCGATCTTCCAGCGGACGAGACTGCGCACTCGCCCAAGCCCCAATCCGGCTATCCCGGGCACGCGAGGCAAAATAGGCGTCGGCTTCCTCTTGGCTGACAGAGGTAATTGCTCCCCGTACACGCACTTGCCGTCGCAGGCTTTTCCAGTGGAAGCACAGGGCAGCTTGCGGATTTTCACCCAATTGCTGGCCTTTGTAGCTTTCTATATTGGTATAAAAAACAAAACCTTGACTGTCGAAATCTTTCAGTAAGACCATGCGCACATCTGGCAGGCCCATGCTGTCACTTGTCGCCAGAGCCATCGCATTGGCGTCATTAATCTCTCGTTCCTTGGCCTCTCTTAGCCAAGTCCCAAACAGGTCAAATGGGTCAGAAGCCGATTCCAATTCAGGCGGAGCATCGACAGCTGCGGCTTGATATTCGGCCTCAGACGGGGTCGGGGGGATAAGAGTGTTGGAGGTCATGGCCGCAATGTAGTGCACCGCCACTCATTCGCCAACATGAAGCTACGTGGTTCAGCTTTGGCCCACCAAGCGCACCCGCAACTGCGTTGAAAAAACGCGCAGCGTCATCTGCAAAATTCAATGATCAAAAGTTGGAATTTAACGACTGAGTTTACACGTCGTTAACCGTGCCGCGATGATGGTCTGGCCCATGTCTTCACCCTATGCCATCCTCGGGCTCGAGCCCAATGCTGATCCCCGTGCCGCCCGGGCCGCGTTTCATGCTGTCGCCAAATCTTGCCACCCAGATGTCAATTCTGACCCGCAAGCTCGACAACGCTTTGAAGAAGCCCGTGAAGCCTACCGCGTTATTACGCTGGGCGCAGCATCGGCCGATATTGGCCGTGTCGGCAGCCCGCGTGCTGGTCGCATGACCGAAATTGACCTAGAAGTTTCGGTATGGATTGCTGCACGTGGCGGGTCAGTCAAAGGCTCCTGCCCACTTGGCAAAGCCAGCGTACGCGTCCCTGCTGGTGCCCGCGCTGGTGACCGTATCATCGCCCGCATTGGTAAATCCGATGTAGCTTGTGTGATCCGAATTGCTGACACCGACGGCTTTGAAATTGACGGTGGTAACATCGTCACCACACTTACGCTTTCTTCTGCGCAAGCCAAGTTTGGTGGTGGCGTCGAGATCGAAACGCCGGTGGGCCGCTTGCGGCTGAATGTGCCAAAAGAAAGCCAAGATGGCGATCGTTTGTTGGTCGCTGGCCGTGGCTTGCCAGCCGCCAATGGTCGCCCTGCAGGCGACCTCTATCTCGACGTCGAAATCATTGAGACCATGACCGACCGTGCCGTGGCAACTTTGGACAAGATCCTAGCCAAAGCCCGCCGCCCGCGCGCAGGCAGTGACCATTTCGGCCAAGATCAAGTCGCTTAAGCGCTAACCTCGCTTAAAGTCAGAAAGATCACTTCAGCCGCGCCATAGGTCCGGCTGTCTAACACATCATAGCCAGCTGCTGCGAGCACGGGTTCACCGCGGCCACGCTCTAGTATTACCAGCGACTGGCCATGTAACCAGCCTTGCGTCAGCCCCTTAAGCGCTGCCAGATCATAGCCCTTGGCATAAGGCGGATCGAGAAACACCAAATCAAACGGTCCATTAGCTGTTGCGGGCATGACACCTAAATCGGTGGCGTCGCGCTTCCAGACCCGGCTGATGCCTTGCGCAGCACAAGCTTCGATATTGGTTGCCAAAGCCGCCCGCGCCGTAGGATCGGTGTCGACAAACAAACAATGAGCCGCCCCTCGTGATAGGGCCTCTAGCCCCAGAGCGCCGGTTCCTGCAAACAAGTCCAGCACTTTGCCCCCGTTTATTCCGGGCGACCAAGGCGCATGCTCAAGGATATTGAAGACCGCTTGGCGCGCACGATCAGATGTTGGCCGCGTCGAGTCCCCCGCAGGGGCTGCCAGCGCCTTTCCTTTCCACCGCCCTGAAACAATGCGCATTAATTTGGCCTCTACGTCGTCTTCGCCAAATGGCGGTCGAGCTTTTCATGTAATTGCGCCAAATGCTGACGCAGCAAAGCAATCTCATGCTCTGATTTCACATTGACTTCATAGTCCATCCGCGTGGTCAGGCGATCTTTCTCAGCTTGGCGGTTCTGCGCCATCATAATGATGGGAGCTTGGATCGCTGCCAACATCGATAAAATGAGGTTCAAGAAAATGAAGGGATAGGGGTCAAAGCGTGCTTGGCCATGTAGGATTACCAAATTCAGCGTCGCCCAAATAAACAGAAAGATGCCAAAACTGATCACAAAGCCCCACGAACCGCCAACTTCGGCAACCCGATCTGCTAGCCTCTCGCCAAAGGTCGTTTGCAATTCGAACGCTTCGTTTGCATCCTGTGTCTTATGGACACGATGGGCAATGGCGCACACTAAAGCTTGGTCCTTGGCCGAAAGTCGGGCAAAGCCCCCCTCTTCCAACAGGATTTGACCGAGCATATGTGCTTGTTCAGGTGGCAGATCAGCGACTTCTGTCGCTGAAGTGTAAGTTTCGGTCATGGTGGGGGCTCCAAATCAGGCTAATCATCTCTATATGACAAAGATGCGAACGACAATTTTTTAGGACGAGTCCCATGGCAGCCGTTACGATCTACACCAAATTTTACTGCCCTTTCTGTGAGCGTGCTTTGGCGCTGCTTGAGAGAAAAGGGGCAGACATCACCAATATCGAAGCCTCGTCCAACAAAGAGATGCGGGCAAAGATGAATGAATTATCGGGACGCAATACCTTCCCGCAGATTTTCATCGGCGGCACCCATATAGGTGGCTGCGATGATTTGATGGCGCTCGAGGCCAAAGGCGGCCTTGATCCCTTGCTGGCAGCTTAGCCTTGGTCAAGGTTGCTGTCCTTCAATTGCGGACGCCGGCACGCCTAGATGCCGCGCGTGCGCAGCTTGAGCCTCTGTTGGCCCGCGCCGCTAAGGCCGGGGCCAAGCTGATCGTGACACCTGAAGGCACCAATCTCCTGCAGCGTGACCGTGCTCGGTTTGACGAGGCGGCCCTGTATGAAGATGAAGCGGAAGCACTCGACTGGTATGGCGAGCAAGCCAAAGCTTATGGCGTGCACCTATTGATCGGCTCTGCCCTTCTGAAGCGACGCAGCGGGAAAGCAGCAAACCGAAGCCATTTTTTTGGACCAGACGGAAGCTTGTTGGCCACTTATGACAAGATCCATCTGTTTGACGTGAATTTGGGCGCAGGCCAAGAAACCCGCGAGAGCAATGCCTATGAGCCGGGTGCCAAGGCCGTTGTTGTAGAAACCGACTTTGGCACGCTGGGGCTGACCATCTGCTATGATGTGCGCTTCCCCCATTTATATCGCGACTTGGCCAAGGCCGGTGCGCAGATCATTGCCGTGCCTGCGGCCTTTACCGCACCCACAGGCAAGGCGCATTGGCATACATTGTTGCGCGCCCGGGCGATTGAAACTGGGGCATTCATTCTGGCCGCCGCCCAAGGTGGCAATCATGAAGATGGACGCGCCACTTTTGGCCACAGCCTGATCATCTCGCCTTGGGGCGACATTATCGGTGAACTCGCCCACGATAATCTTGGCGTTCTGTTAGCCGATCTCGATTTAGAGCGCGTCACCATCGCTCGCGACAAAATCCCCTGTTTGACCCATGACCGTGACTATCAAAGCCCATGATCAAATATGCGCTTCGCTGTGATCAGGCCCATGACTGGGAAGCTTGGTTTGACTCTATGGCTGGGTACGAGACCCAGGTCGGGCGTGGCTTGGTTGAGTGCCCGTTGTGCGGATCAAAAGCTGTCGAAAAAGCGCCGATGGCCCCCGCAGTCCTATCCTCAAAGTCTGACCGCCCTACCCCACCTGTCCCTGCCGATGCCCCCGTGCCCGTCGCCAATGGACCAGAGCCATTGAGCTTGCCAGAGCCCGTCAAAGCTTTCTTCCAAGGCTGGAAGGAGCATATTGAGCAGAATTACGACTATGTCGGCGACGCTTTTGCCAAAGAGGTACGCGCCATGCATGAGGGCGATAGCGAAGAACGCCTCGTCTATGGCCAAGCCACTGCCAAAGAAGCCAAAGAACTGATTGAAGACGGAATATCGGTGGCGCCACTTCCGGCCTTAGCCAGCCCAAAACCTGTGCGCGGCTATCATTGATGCTTTAGGGGCTGGCTGTGGGTAAAGGCCCACTGCCAATTGACAGCTATGCTTCTGTGCCTGACTCTCGACCCTTACGAGAGGGAGATAGGGTATGAATCGTCGCGATCTTTTGGCACTTGGTTCTGCGAGCCTTTTAGGCGGCCCGGCTCTCGCCTCCACCTC
>JBEIEG010000014.1:0-22309 GCA_040383035.1 Hyphomonadaceae bacterium
ACGCCTACAATCAAGCTGGCGGTTGAGACAATACCGTCATTGGCACCCAGCACCGCTGCACGAAGCCAGCCTATCCGCGCAATGGCGTGGCGTTCGGTATGTCCATGCAAGCGTGCCATTTAGCCTCACTCCTTGTTCAAGAAATTGTGAAAGTTCTGTTTGCTCCAATTCTCGGGCGTCGTCGAGCAAAAGCAGCCGTAAATGGCGCGACATAAAGTCCTAATGAAAGTGCAAAAGCCCCTTGGGGTTCATTCTCAACGCAAAGCCGCCTAAATGGTGCTGCAAAAGATGCAGGTGGCGGTATGATTCCTATACATTTAGACCCAGCGCAAACGCGGATCGGCCTAGTCGGGCGGGGCACACTGACCCTTCGTCGCCTAGGTTGGTTTCAGGGATTAGGGGCCACACCCTTGATTTTCTCAGATAGACCAGAGCCAGAACTTGCCGCGGCGGCTGGCCCTGAGCTGATTGGACGCCTGCCCAATTTGGATGATCTAGCGGGCTTGCAAGTTATGTGGGTCGCCGATCTAGAGCCTGCTGAAGCAGAGCGTTTGGGCGCAGCGGCGCGGGCGGCGAAAGTGCTCCTCAATACCGAAGATGTTCTCCCCCTTTGTGACTTCCATACCCCTGCCATTGTTCGCCGGGGACGACTGGTCTTGAGTGCGGGCACCGGCGGCGGCAGCCCAGCGGCGGCCTCTTATGTCCGTGAACGCCTGACGGCAGCTTTCCCAGAGGCTTGGGCAGAGATGCTGGAAACCCTCACAGCTGAACGTCTTGTGCAAAAGCAGGCCGGGGCCAGCATGGCCGAGATGCGTCAAGCTGCCTTCGCCAAGTTGGTAGCAGCCTTTGGCCCGCCTGACCTAAAAGAACCAGTTTAAGGCAAAACTTCAAAGGCTTCGACGATCCCGCCATTGGGGGATTGCACCCACGCCAATTTTATCCGCCCATAAGGGGCAAGCTGCGCGGGCTCCGCAGATTGACGGACCTGAATATTCTTAGATCGCACATTACTGACCCAGGCATCGAGGTTCGCCACAGGTAGTCTAAGAGACACGATGCCGCGGTTGGTAAAGCTAGCCCTCGGGGCGTGGTCAACGCCCTCAAGGCCAACGAAGCGCATCAGTTCAACCCGGCCATCTTCACTTTGGCTCTCCCACAAAATCCCGGACCGACGCGGGATTTGGGTCGACAAATTGACAGGCAGCCCGAAGTTCGTGGCAACTCGGGTTGTGTCTTCATAATTGCCGATGAACCAAGCCCCAAAGCCAAGGCCATCTTGGAAAAAGGCGCGCTCGGCTTCGAAATCCTCGACCATGGTCATGACATTAAACACCCGGCTAATGCCCTTTGTGGTCTCCCAGCCTTCTAGCTTTGGCACCAAACGCTCATAGATCGAAACATTGACGCCGTCTGGTCCGCGAATCACGACATTGCGCAGTTTCACCCCACCAAAGCTAAACTCCTGTGGGCTATTATAGGCCGTCCAACCCCGCGCGATGGCCTTATCATAAACCTTGGTAGCGTCGCGCGATCTCGTCATCAGCGAGAACCAGCCACCGGGGTCCCAAGCCTGTGCCGCTGGGCGGATGGGTTCAGACGCAACTCCTTTTAGGGTTACCATACGGATCCAGCCTTTGGCGTCACCGGCATTGACCAATAGAACCTCACTGCCGGTAACCGTGGGCGCTAGGTTCCAAGACTTCAGGATCACGGGGTCGATGGTACCGCGAGAGGCCACTTTCCACCCAGCATCTTCGGTAAAAAATGCCACCCAAGGTGCGGGATCGGCTACATGAACGACGGCTTCCTGCCACCCTTTGCCTATTTCAGGCTGAATAGGCTTGGCAGCAACAGAAATAGGAGCGACCAAAAGGGTCGCAAACGACAACAAGGCAAAGAGGAGTGTACGCATCCGATTACTCTAACCGGGCTTTTTGCGATGTCGAGTAGGGATTTTATTGCTCTGTGTTCGCGCGCTCAGAGCGGGCGGTTGATCAACAAAGTAGCCCGCGCCAAGGCGACGAAATGGGAAACCCCTTTTGGTGCGGCCAGATAAACGTCTTCCCATTCTGGGTGGAATTTGTTCTTAAACCGCCGCACGCCTTGGAAATTATATAGTTTCTCGCCATGCTCATACATAAGCTTCGCCAGATTGGTAACAAAGGGCGAACTGCTGCAGGGCTCAACGCCAGCTAGCGGGGAGGTGTTCAGATCAAAGGCTTGGTAATTTTGTGCCTTCGCCCACAAGAACAGCTCAGCAAACAAATAATCCATCACACCATTTGGCGCGTCTTCGCCATAGCGCATCAAATCAATCCCAATGCGGGACCTGTCTGCGGTGGGCCATAAACAAGCAAAAGCAACAATATGGCCATCGTCGGCACGAACAGTCGCCAGTGGCAGGCGATCTACATAATGCACATCAAACCGTCCGAGACCAAAGCCTTTCTCGCCCCCGGCTTGATGCACCAGCCATTGGTCAGAGATCGTCTGCAAGCGCGATAAATTGGCGCGCACAGCACCAGGTCCTTCAATGCGGACGCTAAACTGGTTCTTGATATGACGATTGCGATGCGTGCGAATAACTTGGCGCTGCTTGCCGTCTAAGGAGAAAGTTGTGAGATCTAAAATGGCACGTTCGCCCGTTTTGACCTTTTGTAAGTCTAGTGCCGCTGCAATCGGTTCAAAGCTGGGGCCTACACCATAAAAAGCAGGTTTTGCGCCCCGTTTTTGGGCCATAGCAACAAAACGTTTTGCCAAACTTATCGCTTCTTCCGCTTGACCTACCGGCGCACCAAGGGCCAACCAAGTACGGCCTTTCGGTGCATAGCTTAAAAAGCTGCGGCCTGACGGCGAAAACAACAGGCGCTTATCACCGAGCAGAGCTGCGTTGGACTGAGGGTCACAATGAGTCGCGTGCGATAGGATCAGGTCAGCGCGCGCCAAGTCGCCTTCATGCACTTCCAACTTGGGTCTGTTCAACCCTAAGCGGCGCGGAAGCAATCTTGGCGTGGCAAGTTCAGCTGTCATACTCATCCTAGTAGGTGTGGCAGAATGTAATTAATTAAAGACTGACGCGAAACCCGAAAGAAGCATCTGGCGTAAACAATCTCGAGACCTATATCTAGGAAAGCTCCGGAGCACTTCACTATGCTATTTTCCAAACAGAAGAAATTACAAATCCCAGCGGCTCACGAAGCTTTGAAGGGTAGGACCACACCGATAAATGTGCCCGCTCGTCACTTTGTCAACGGCCACCCCTTAAAGGGACCTTGGCCGGATAACTTGAAAACCATCACATTAGGACTTGGTTGCTTCTGGGGTGCAGAGCGTAAGTTTTGGCAAACACCGGGCGTTTACCTCACTGCGGTTGGTTATAGCGCTGGCCTCACGCCAAATCCGACCTATGAAGAAGTCTGCAGTGGCATGACCGGCCATAACGAAGTTGTTTTGGTGGTCTATGACCCGGTTGAGATTACGTTGGAGGGCTTGCTGAAGGTCTTTTTCGAAAATCACGATCCGACTCAGGGCATGCGGCAAGGTGGCGACATTGGGACACAGTATCGTTCTGGCATTTATGTGAATGATGCACAGGAGTTGCAGGTTGCCCAATCCGCGCGCGCCCAGTATGCAGCCGCCTTGGCTAAATCGGGCTATGGACCGATTACAACCGAAGTGATGCTGGCACCGGAATTCTACTATGCAGAAGACTATCACCAACAGTATCTGGCCAAGAACCCCGGCGGTTATTGCGGGATTGGCGGAACAGGCGTGGCTTGTTCAATCGGTACGGGTATTAGCGCCTAAGAGGAAAGCTGTGCCGTGACCGATATAGACGTCATTGTAGTCGGCGCTGGTGCAGTCGGACTGGCAGTTGGTCGCGCATTGGCCAGCCGTGGACAAAGCGTCATCGTGCTAGAGAAGAATAGTCGCTTTGGCGAAGAAACCTCATCACGTAATTCTGAGGTTATTCATGCGGGCATGTATTACCCCACCGGGTCATTGAAGGCCCGCCTCTGTGTGGCAGGCAAGCATGCCATGTATGCCTTCTGTGCGGAGCGGGGGATTTCTGCTCGCGCGCTCGGCAAGCTGATCGTTGCGCCCTCTGCCTCAGATGTTGCCGCCTTGCAGGTCATAAATGATCGCGGGCATGCCAATGATATCCCAGATTTAGAGATTATTGGCCCCGACCGGATCAAGCAGATGGAGCCAGAGATTGTCGCCGAGGCAGCCATCTGGTCGCCCTCCAGTGGTATTGTCGATAGCCATTCTTACATGTTGGCACTCTTAGGTGTAATCGAAGATCATGGCGGAGCACTGGCTCGCAACGCGCCCTTTTTAGGGGCAACGCCGGTTGCTGGCGGTTTTGAGGTCCGGGTTGGGGGTGAAGAGCCGATGACTTTGACCACGCGCCAGCTCATTTTGTCTGCAGGTCTTTGGTCCACCCAAGCCGGACACGCCGTCGAAGGTCTTGACCCCACTTTGGTGCCAGAAACCAAATTCGCTAAGGGCAATTATTTCACTTACGGCGGAAAAGCCCCTTTCACGCATTTGATTTACCCAATGCCGTCCGCTGGCGGGCTCGGCATCCATGTAACGCCCGATATGAGTGGCCACGCCCGCTTCGGCCCAGATGTTCAGCCAGTCGAAACCTTGGATTATTGTGTAGATGAGAACCGAAAGGCACTGTTTGCAGAATCGATCCGAGCTTACTGGCCGGGCTTAGACGAGCGCCTGATGCAGGCCGATTATACGGGCATTCGGCCGAAAATAGGCAATGCGCTCACTCAGTTTGAGGACTTCCGTATCCTTGACCATTCCAGCCATGGCTTGGAGGGCTTGGTGTGTTTGTTCGGAATCGACTCCCCTGGCCTTACCTCTTCCTTCGCCATTGGTGAAGAGGTCGCCAGTCGATTGGCTTGAAGCATGCTGTGCGGGAGAGCCAGCCTTGCCCTCCCGCCCATTTATTTGGATTAAAGACCCAGCGCCTCTTTCACGGCTTGGTGCATGATCTGACCACCACGGACATTGAGGCCCAAGGCAAAGCCTGGGTCTTCAGCCAGTGCTTGATCAACGCCCTTATTGGCCAAGGCCAGCATGTAGGGTGCTGTGACGCCATTGAGGGCATAAGTTGAGGTCAGGGGTGCCGCACCCGGCATGTTGGCGACGCAATAATGCACCACCCCGTCGATCACATAGGTTGGCTCTGCATGGGTTGTGGCGTGCGAGGTCTCAAAGCAACCGCCTTGGTCGATGGAAATGTCGACAAGGACCGAGCCATCCTTCATGCGAGATAACATGTCTTTGGTCACGAGCTTTGGTGCCGAAGCACCGGGGATCAAGACCGCGCCTATCACGAGATCAGCTTCGATACAGGCCTCTTCAACCGCATCAGGGGTCGACATCAAAGTGGTGACCATGCCGCCAAACTGGCGATCAATCGCTACCAAAGCAGCTTTCGAGCGATCAAAGACGGTTACATCGGCGCGCATACCATGGGCGATTTCGCATGCGTTTAGGCCAGCTACGCCGCCGCCCAAGATGACGACTTTGGCCGGTGCTACGCCTGGTACGCCGCCCATCAATTTGCCCAAGCCACCTTGTGGCTTCAGGAGGCAATGGGCACCCACTTGAGTTGCCATACGTCCTGCGACTTCCGACATCGGGGCCAAAAGAGGAAGCCCGCCATCGCGGCCAACAACGGTTTCATAAGCAATAGCGGTACAGCCCGATGCCATTAGTGCCTTGGCTTGCTCTGGATCTGGGGCCAAGTGCAGATAGGTGAACAGGATGTGGTGCGGTTTTAAGCGCGCACATTCAACCGGCTGGGGTTCTTTTACCTTTACGATCATAGTCGCGGCCGCAAAGATTGCCTCTGCGTCTGGGAGAATTGTCGCACCAACTTTCTCATATGCCTCGTTGGAAACCCCAATGCCAGCGCCAGCGTTTGATTCGACGAAAACCTCATGTCCAGCAGCGATGAGCTGCGCCACAGTGCCCGGCGTTGCGCCGACGCGGTTTTCTTGAGGCTTGATTTCCTTAGGCACGCCAATTTTCATGTCTGTCTCCTGTGATGGCTGATCCTAACACGATTTGTATGGCGGTTCCGCGCAAACTTGCCCAAGCTTTTGAGGTTTGTTAGTGGAAAGCACGACTAAAAGGATATAGTACGATGGAAATCGCTACACTAGATGACAAGGACCGCGCTTTGCTTCGCTTGCTTCAACGCGACGGAAGGGCCAGCATCGCCACATTGGCCGATAAAATTGCCTTGTCCGAAAGCGCCTGTCGACGCCGCCTTGATGTTTTGGAGAAGTCTGGCGTCCTCGAAGGTTACCGGGCTGAGCTAAATGCGGCGCGTTTGGGCTTTAGCTTAACGGTTTTTGTGTCGATCGCTTTAGGTGCCCAGACCGATCGCGATCTCGGTGCATTTGAAAGCGCAGTACGATCGGCGCCAGAGGTTTTAGAATGCTGGTTGATGACCGGGGATTCAGACTATCTCCTACGCGTCGCGGCACGAGATGTGGCAGACCTCGAGCGCATTCACCGTGAAGTTCTGACAAGGCTGCCCAGTGTGGTAAGGGTCAATACAGCCATCGCCATGCGTGCGGTGTCTCCGCTACGAGGGCTTCCGATCCGATGAAACAGATGCCGCGCTACTTTCCCCTTTTTGCTTTCATTGCCGTGACTGCCTGCGCTAGCGGGGCACCGCTCTCATCCGGCAACCCATTTGATCTAACTCCGCCAAAGAAAATGGTGACAAAAGGCATTTCTTACAGCCAACGGGCATGGCCCGGCGCTGTGCCGATGCAGGTGGCGATCGTTGAAATCGACTTGAAAACCCGAGGCGTGTCCGTTGCTGTATCGGGGGGTAATCCATCGGACACCTCTGAGTATCGTTCTACGACGACGTCTACGTTTCTGCGGGAATCCGGCGCGATTGTTGCGATCAATGGTGGCTATTTTAGCCCGGTGGTCACTGCAGAAGGCTTAGGCCAAGATGCTGTTGGATTTGCAAAGTCAAATGGCCGAGTGGTGTCACCTGCTTCTACGCCCGAAACGGCCCGCGCGGCCAAAGCTGTTGTTTGTTTTGACCGCAAACAGGTTCAGATCTTGGCTGCTTTGGCCTGCCCAGAAAGGTTCGCAAATGGCCTGGCCGCGGGTCCGCTGTTGGTTCAAGACGGTACGATGAAGGTTGATCCGAAGAATGCAACCCGTCACCCGCGTTCGATCCTTGGAGTCAATGCAGCAGGCGACCGCCTGTGGCTGGTGACCATTGATGGCCGCCAAAAAGGCTATAGCGAGGGGGCAAGTTTTGCTGAATCCGCCTTGATCTTGCAGGCCTTAGGGGCCGTCAATGCGATCAATCTCGATGGCGGTGGGTCAACGGCGCTCGTGTACCGCGATCCTGTTCGGGGTCCAAGTGTCCTGAATCGACCAATCCAATCGGGCATTCCTGGCACAGAAAGGCCTGTTGCGACCCATATTGGCGTTTTCACAAAGGCTAAGCCGAAGAGCTAATAGGTCCTGTTAATGCCCAGCCTTTAAGCCGCGTTGGGTCACCAGATAGGTGGCAAATGTTCCCAGCCAATGCCCGCCTTCATAATGTTCACCCGTCACCGCCGGCAGAGCAATGTCTCGATGGGCTTTTGCTGCCGCCAACAGGGCCAGCCTGCGTTTGTCGGCTGTCGGCAAACCCGCGGCCATGCCTTCCAGCATCCATGCCCGAGATAGATTGAGCCCGTCGATATGGGCCAGTTTGCCATCGGTGCGATCTGTGACGATGCCCACGGGCAACCAGTCTGCGGTGGCAGTCTTGGGGATGGTGGGCAGGGCGACACTCAGCCACTTGGCATAGGCCTCTGGTGCCAAAACGCGACGCATGAGGTCGGCTTCACCCAAACAGGCGGAAACGAAATCTTCCCCGCCGGGCTCAAACCGCAAAGGACAATCGCGATCCTTGCCATAATAAGTCATGGCACGTTCGTCGATCAGAGCGAGAAAGGCGGTATCCTGCACCTCCACTGCCCAATCGCGCGCGAGCCCTAAAGCAAACGCGGTTTGGGAATGCTCTCCAACCCGCATCGGCGTACGAAGCTTTGGCAGCCAGTTCTTGAGTTGACCCGCTGCGCGCTGCTCTAACGGCGCGAAATCCGTCACCCAAACCGCTACGCTTTCATCCTGTTTGGCCCATTGGCGCAGTTCCGCGCCTAATTGCAGCATCCAAGCCAAGCCGTAAGGGCGCTCAAAGCCAGCGCGCCCCGCTCCATTCATATAGGCAAGCTCGGCCTCTAAATTAGCTTTGGTCAGGCTCTTAGCCAGAGCTTGCCGGGCAGCAGGAGTATAAGAAGCCTGCGGATAGAGCCGCGCGAGGCGCGCCAAGAGCCAGTGCCCGTGCACCGAGGAGTGATGGTCGAAACAGCCATAAAATGCGGGTGTCAACTGGCTGGGCGTGCGTGCATCTTCGGCCGAATTCAGCACATGGGCGATCTTGTTTGGATATTCAGTATGGATGCACGACAGAGCTAGCTTGGCGAATCGCCCTGTTGCTTCTTCAAAATCAGATGCTTGGGCGTCAGGCGAAGTCATGGTGGCAAAGCACACGGCGAGGATCGACAAAAGAGAACGGCGCATGCCGTTTGTGTGCAACAGCCCGTCAAGTGAGGCAAGGCTTTATTTTTTAGGCGCGCTCATGGCGGGCAGGGTCTTGGCAATTTGGAAGTTCGCTGCCCGCTCATCCGGGTGCAAGGGTACCATGCCTCTGCCACGCAAATAGCCGCGGAGGCCGGCTGCATGATCAGACAAAAGCTCCATCGCAAATTCTTGTAGCCCCGGCACAACACCGACATTGGCTTTCTTCAAATAGAAATAGAGCGAACGGGAAGCCGCATACTTTCCGTCAATAATGGCTTCTGCCGATGGCTCCACACCATTAAGTGGCGCTGCCTGCAAGCGGTCCATGTTTTCTTCGAACGATGAAAAACCAAACACACCAAATTGTTCGGGTGAGCGCGATAATGCTTGCACGATCAGGCTGTCGTTTTCACCAGAATCCTTCCAAGCGCCATCTTCGCGCAAAGTCAGCGCCCGCTTTTGAAACTCCTTGTCGTCCTTTTCCTTCAGCGCCTTCATTTCAGGCACTTCTTGGGCACCCTTCGCCATGACAAGTTCCGCAAAGGCGTCGCGCGTGCCAGAAGTTGGCGGAGGCCCCATCACATCGATCTTGATTGCGGGCAAATTGGGGTTGATCTCGTTCCATTTTGTATATGGATTGGGGACGAAGGCTTGTTTTGCGGGATCATAGACCTCTTTTGCTAGTGCCTGATAGACTTCTTGCTTGGTCAATGTGACGGGCGTCGCGGCTTTTGAATTGGCGATAACAATCCCGTCATAGCCGATCTTAATCTCAACAACTTCGGTCACGCCATTCTTCTGACAGGTCTCGAATTCACCTTTCTTGATCTGCCGGGATGCGTTTGAGATATCCGGGAAGCCAGGGCCTAAGCCGCGGCAAAAAATCGCAAACCCGCCACCTGTACCCGTTGATTCCACGCGCGGCGTTTTAAATCGGCCACGGGCGGAGAACTGCTCTGCCGCCGCGGCCGAGAAGGGAAACAAGGTAGATGAGCCCACGACCGCCACTCGATCGCGACCATCATTTGGGTTGCAGCCTGCCAAGACAATGACGCCAGATGCTAAAATAGCCAGGCTAAGGTGCTTGAAAGTCATGTAATCAATCCAAATTAGGTGTCTGCGCTGGACGGCGCAGGACGATTCTAGAGGTGCGTTAGTCTGACGATATGACACCCACGCTTCAATAATATGACAAAATCACAACAATGAAGCTATGGCGCGGCTACAACATCTTTTTCAGGGCATAGACAAAGTCCAAAGCATCGCGCGGCGTAAGTTGATCAGGGTCAAGGTCCAGCAAGGCTTGTTCTAGGGCAGTGGGTGTGGTGGCGACCTCTGGCACAGGGTTTGTCGCGGCAAACAGCGGCAAATCATCCAAAGCACCGGGTCGGCCATTGTTCTGGGTTTTCTCAAGTCTACTCAAAACAGACTTTGCCCGCGCCACCGCACTTGGCGGCAATCCAGCAAGTTTTGCCACTTGCACACCGTAAGACCGGTCTGCTGCCCCCTCGACCACTTCATGCAGAAAGACGAGATCGCCTTTCCATTCCTTGGCGCGCAGGCTGGCATTGCCACAGGCAGGTAAACGTTCCGCCAAAGCCGTAAGCTCGTGATAATGCGTGGCGAACAAAGCTCGACATTGATTGGAATCGTGTAGATGTTCCGCCACTGCCCACGCAATCGCCAAGCCGTCATAAGTTGAAGTGCCGCGACCGATTTCATCGAGAATAACAAAAGCCCTTGGTCCCGCGCGGTTCAAAATTGTGGCCGTCTCTACCATTTCAACCATAAAGGTCGACCGACCCTTAGATAGATCATCGGAGGCCCCGACGCGCGAGAATATCCTATCCACCAGCCCCATGTGGAGCGATTCCGCTGGCACATAGGAGCCAGCTTGGGCCAAAATCGCCAAGAGCGCGTTTTGTCGCAAATAAGTCGATTTACCCGCCATATTAGGCCCGGTAATCAAGGTGAGGCGTGGTGCAGATGTTCCGGCACCATCTAAATGGCAGGCATTAGAGGTAAAGACTTCCCCTGATTTTCGAAGTGCAGCCTCTACGACTGGGTGACGACCGCCACGCACGTCAAACCCGAGACCATCGTCCAGTACTGGTCGGGTTGCATCAATTTCCACTGCCCATTCCGCGAGCCCAGCCGCGACATCCAAGGTCGCGAGTGCTTCGCCAACTGCTCGTAGCGCGCTGCTCTGACGCACGACCTCCGCTAAGGCCTCGTTCCACAATTCAAGTTCGCGCGCGAGTGCCCGTTCTGACGCCCGCGCGATTTGGCCGTCTAGTTCCATGAGGCGCGGGTTCGTAAAGCGAATTGCACTCGCCGTTGTTTGACGGTGGATGAAAAGCGCATTGAGCGGCGGGCTCATCAGGGCTTCGGCTTGTTTGGGGGTGGCCTCGATGAAAAAGCCCAAAACCGCATTGTTGCGGATTTTGAGTGGCAGTCCCGCTTGCTCCGAGACTTCGGCCTGAAGATTGGCCACCACTTGGCGTGCATTGGTCGAAAGCAAACGGATTTCATCTAGGACCGGATCAAACCCTGTCGCAACAAAGCCGCCATCGCGCGTCAGAAGCCCGGGCTCTGGAATAATCATCGCGATAAGCCGATGCGCGAGTGAGGCCAAAGCTGGCTGATGAATGAGGCCGAGATGGTTCTGCGCGACGGCCAGCTCAACAGGCAAGTCAATCGGCAAGCGGGCACTGATCTGGTCGCCTTCGATTAATGCGATGGCGAGCGCCCGCAGATCTCGCGGCCCACCGCGGCCCAGTTCAAGACGGGAAAGAGCGCGGCTGACATCGGGGATTTGGCTCAGCGTTTCGCGCACTTCACGGCGCTGGTCGCTGGCACCGATTAGATGCTCAATGGCGTTCAGTCGGTCCTTGATCGGACCCAGATCAAGTAAGGGACGCCCAATCCGCTCCGCTAACATCCGCCCACCTGCTGCGGTACGGGTGCGGTCTATGGCAGCAAGCAAAGAGCCTTCGCGCGTGCCGCGTTGTGAGCGATCAAGCTCTAAGCTCACGCGGGTGGTCGCGTCGATTGCCATGATACCGGAAGTCTCCACCCGTTTCGGTGGTGTTAAGCGAGGCGCAAGGCCGGCTTGGGTCAGGCTGATGTAGTCGTAGACGAGGCCCAGAGCCGTCAATTCAGCTTTTCCAAACGCACCAAATCCGTCGAGCGTCTGTACACCAAAGCCAAGTTCCAGCGTGCGCGCAGCGGCCTTTGCATCTGCTGACTTTGCAGGTCTGGGGGTTACAGAGCCTGAGACAGCGGCGATTGCCTTGGCACCGGCTTTGTCCAAATCGCTATCAACGATCACCAATTCCCCAATCGAAAGTGCGGACGCTTCATCGATTAGGCGTTGGATTGGTGCCTCCATCACAGCAAATTCACCAGTGGAAACATCTGCCCAAGCTAGGGCTGCTTCCAAGCCGCCAGCGGTGAATGCCAGAGCTGCCAACCGATTGGCGTGGCGGGGGTCCAAGAGCGCGTCTTCGGTTAAGGTGCCCGGCGTTATGATGCGGACGACATCTCGACGCACAACTGACTTAGAGCCGCGCTTACGGGCTTCAGCCGCGTCTTCGGTTTGGTCGCAAATTGCGATTTTGAAGCCCTTTCGGACCAATTTCGCGATATAACCGTCAGCTGAATGGGCTGGGACACCCGCCATAGCGATATCTTCGCCCAGATGCTGGCCCCGCTTTGTTAGGGCAATATCAAGCGCACCGGCAGCCGTTTTGGCATCTTCAAAGAAGAGCTCATAAAAGTCACCCATGCGGAAAAACAGCAAAGCGTCGCGATGCTGCTCCTTCGCGGCCAGATATTGCGCCATAACGGGTGTGGTGCTGGGGGCTATCATCAGAGGGGTTTAGCTGCGGATTCTTCCGCTGGCAAAGTGTCAAACACGGTTTTAAAAGTAGACACACGTTGATCGAACGCGCGGCCCGGTCTAGCAAGGGTGAAATAGGATAGCGTAGGACGAAAAATATCTGATGAGCAGCGAGCGCAAGACTTTCACAGACCAAGAAGCCCTCGATTTTCACAGTCTGCCTACGCCAGGTAAGATATCGGTTATGGCCTCTAAGCCGATGGCGACCCAGCGCGATCTGTCGCTTGCTTACTCTCCCGGTGTCGCAGTTCCCGTCCTCGCTATCTCGAAAGATCCAGATACGGCCTATGACTATACGTCGAAGGGCAATTTGGTTGCCGTGATTTCAAACGGTACGGCTATTTTAGGTCTGGGAAATCTGGGCGCGCTGGCTTCCAAGCCTGTGATGGAAGGTAAGTCGGTGCTGTTTAAGCGCTTCGCGGATATCGACTCTATCGACATTGAGCTTGATTCGATGGACTCAGAAGAGATCATCCGCACCGTACGCAATATCTCTTGCACCTTTGGTGGCATCAATCTGGAAGATATCAAAAGCCCAGAATGCTTTATCATTGAAAGCCGGTTGAAAGAATTATGCGACATTCCGGTTTTTCATGACGACCAACATGGCACCGCCATCATCGCCGCCGCGGGCTTGATCAATGCCTGCGAAATTACAGGTCGCGATTTTAAAGACCTGAAAGTCGTTGTGTCCGGTGCCGGTGCTGCAGGCCTGTCTTGTATTTCCTTGATCAAGACGCTGGGTGTGCCGCACCAAAATGTTATTGTGTGCGACCGCGACGGGGTAGTCTATCGCGGTCGTGAAAAGGGTATGGATCAATTCAAGTCCGCCCATGCCGTTGATACGCCTCTGCGAACTTTAGAAGAGGCAATGAAGGGCGCGGACTGCTTCTTGGGACTATCTGCCAAGGGCGCGGTTAACCAAGCCATGGTGGCCAGCATGGCGCCAAACCCGATCATTTTTGCAATGGCCAATCCGGATCCAGAGATTCGCCCAGAAGAAATTTTGGAAGTGCGGACCGATGCGATTATCGCCACCGGCCGGTCCGACTATGCGAACCAAGTCAACAATGTTTTGGGCTTCCCCTATATCTTCCGGGGTGCCTTGGACGTCCGCGCCCGCACGATCAATGAAGAGATGAAGCTGGCGGCGGCCCGCGCGCTAGCAGAGCTTTCGCGCGAAGATGTCCCCGATGAAGTGATGGCCGCCTATCATGGTCGCCAACTTAAGTTTGGCCCAGGATACATCATCCCGACGCCGTTTGATCCACGCTTGATTGCCGCCATCCCGCCCGCCGTGGCGCAAGCTGCAATGGACACAGGGGTTGCCCGCAAGCCAATAGATGACATGGGCGCTTATCGTGATCGTCTGGCCCAACGCCTCGACCCAACAGCGTCCCTTCTGCAAAGCTTGCAGGAAGCGGTGCGTGCCAATCCAAAGACAATCGTGTTTGCGGAAGGCGAGGATCCAGCCGTTATTCGCGCTGCCTATCAATTCGAGCAATTGGAAATGGGCAAGGCCATTTTGATTGGACGCGAAGAGCAAGTGCGGCGCAATAAGTCGCTGGTAGGCGTCCCAGAAGACTCTGGTCTCCAAATATTCAATGCGCGGCTATCTGACCGCAATGTCGACTATACAGACTATCTCTATCGCCGCTTGCAGCGTCGTGGCTATTTGCTGCGCGATTGCCAGCGCATGATCAATCAAGATCGCAACGTCTTTGCCGCAACCATGGTTGCCATGGGCGACGCAGACGGAATGGTCACTGGCACAACACGCACAACCGACCAAGCATTGAATGAAGTCATGTTGGCGATTGATGCGGCGGTTAAGAGCAAGCCGATTGGTCTTTCAGTGCTGATTTCTAAGGGGCGAACCATTTTTGTCGCCGATACCAACGTCACTGAAATGCCAAATGCAGAGGATTTGGCTCGCATCGCCATTCAGGCAGCCGGAGCGGCCAAGCGCCTTGGCTTTGTGCCGCGCGTTGCCTTTGTAGCTTATTCCACCTTTGGGCGGCCCATGGGCGAACGCTCAGAGAAGTGCCGTGAGGCGACGGCGATCCTAGATCGCATGGAGGAAATCGACTTCGAATATGAAGGCGAAATGTCGGTTGGTGTGGCTCTTAGCGCGGATTCTCATCGGCTCTACCCCTTCTCCCGACTGACCGGACCAGCCAACGTGTTGGTGATGCCTGCCATCCACTCCGCACGCATTTCCACGGATCTGGTTGAGTTTTTGGGCGGCGCAACCGTTTTGGGGCCGATGATGGTTGGCCTGCGCCATCCTGTCCAAATATGTTCGCTCTCTGCACCAGTTTCTGAGATTGTGACTTTGGCTACTTTGGCAGCCTATGACGTCAATGCCGCCAGTCCAAGTAAGCGCTAGACTGAGCTTCTACCAAGGCTGAGAGTGGGATTGGCGCGGGGCAAGTCCTGTCTCGAACTCGACCAATATCTCGAGGAATTCTTCTGATGTCGGCAAGTTCGCCTCACCGCCTTTGAAGCGATAGCCCCAGAATGAAGAGATGTGCGAGATCACGCCCATTGAATAACCAAGGTCCATGAAGAAAACAGGGGCCTCCAATAGGAACTTGCGGAAGGCTGCTGTGTTGCCACGATGAACAAGGTCGGCAAATGCATCGTCATAGACCGCCAGAACCCTGCTGCAATTGCGGGCCGCTTCGCGGATCCGTTTGCGGATCGAGGCTTTGAGAATGCGGATTTCCTCGCGCGTGGATGCATCTTTTCGTCCCGACGGCCTAATCTGATCGATCTCTTGGGTGACGCGGATTAAGCTTTGGATCATCTCCGAGAATTGCCATTTATAATAAATGAAGCCCTTCCAGCTGAAGATGCCTTGGGTGAACTGATCACCATGTAACCCTAGCGTCGCGCGCAAGGGGTCGAGGCGCGCGTCGGCATTTGCGGACAAGAGCGCGTCGGCCAGCTTGCCAACCATGCCACCGCCACCATTCGTGGTTTGAAAAGCCATACGGATTAGCGGGGCCATCTCAGCGCTGGTGAAGCTTTGCATGCGACTGGAGTCGGAGGGTGATATTGAGAAATAACAGTCCGCTGGCTGGTGATGGTGACGGCGCAATTGTTCGCGAACCAAAAACGGGTCGAGCGAGGGCAGGTCATTCAACAAGCCCAAGACCAGAAAGTCCCTTTCAAGCTCTAGTTCACGATCGCCAACCAAATCGCAAATAGCTTGCCGAAATCCTTTCTGGTTCACAAAAATTGAGCGCCCACCCATTTCCAGATTGTCAAAGTCGAGCGGAAAAATGATTTTCGTCGCGACAGATGAAGAATTCGGCAAAAGATAAGCTTCGTCCCGACGAAGTCGATGCTTCACAAGAATTGATCGGTTCAGGAGATCATCTGTAAAAAGCGGGGCCGTTTTGCGCATCGGATCATCCGAGTAGCGCTTCGCGACCAGATTCAAGTTTAGCACCCGACTGGATGATGCCGAGTTTGCTAGCGCAGCTAAATTACGTATCCCTGACATAGGCGGGCCTGTTTAAAATGCTTTCTGACGCGATTTCTCAGGCATTCTCATTAGTAACATTGGGTGAAAGACGTGATAAGTAATTCGATAAAACTTTCAGAAAAGTGACATTTAAATAGCAAAAACGGGCATTTATGCAGTGCGAAACAAATAAAAAACAAAAGCTTGGTTAATTTTCGGTAGGAAAACAGTCGTTTTCTAGGTGTGTCTGGACCACATCCTTCGCTATTCACTTACCTTCAACCAGCTTTAAGAATGCAGGATGAGCTCTATTGCTTCAGCCTTGGACCGTCTCCACCTGCACTGTTGCCGACGCCCATAGGGACTGGAACGCCAGATCCCGTGTAGTCTGTATTGATGACGAGCGTCGCATTCCTGTCCAATGTGATATCTTTGGCTACAACAACGCTCCACTTGGAGTCCTCTGCCACCGCTCCTGCGGCGTTGATGACGAGGGTCGCTTCCGGCACATAGATCGTCCCGAGTAGCTTATCTACGAAGCTTGAAGATATCCTCATATCTTCATCATTCTGGCGCGAAGCAACAATGACGAAGCCTGCCCAGTCCCCAGACGTTCGCCCCGACAAAGAGATGGCAGAGTTTTGGTTTGCTTGGAAAGTTCCTTCCTTGTCGAAGATCATTACGACATTATCGCCTTTCAAAGTGCCATTGCCTTGGATCGTCACGTTCTGACAGAAGTAATGCTCACCCGGTAGGAGGGTTAAGGTAGCATTGCCCCTAACACTAATGGCTCTAGTGTGGACAGCTGCTGACAGCTGATCAGTGCTGTTTCCGGCAACTACGAGTGCGTTGGGATTTAGTGTGCGGCACGCCCCTGCGCGTCTTATGATCCTGTTTCTGAACGGATCCACAACCTTTAGCGCACCGCTGTTAGCGTCAGGTCTATAACCCGATCCCGTTGCCGTCCGCTTTGCTTGGATTGTGCCAGCAGTTATCAGCGCATTGTCGCGCGTCAACATATCGCCATTTGAATGCACCAAACAATTATCCGCTTCAATGCTGCTGTTCACGACAGCGCTCAACCCTGGCGTTCGGTCATCATCATCGTTCTCTGGCAAAGCCAGTATGCACAGAGGCTGCCGATTGAGAGATTCGGCAATAGCACTAACTTCGATCTTAAAGCCGCCAGGTGGCACCATATTGCCGAAGAAGGACCCCCGAACACCGACGCCAGAAACCTGAAAGCCGTTTACAGTTTGACTCGCGGTGAAGGTCATCGTGACCCGCGGCGCAAGGTCGGTAACCTGATTAAAGGCGAATGCCTCCGCGAAGCCGCTTGCACCCCGGGCTTCACCTCCTGCAACCGCCAATTCGCGAGCCCCAGCTAGGGCCGCGGCGTCTACGGCTGCTTGCATGCGGGATTTTTCGTTTGAGAGGGAGACCATCTCAAGCGTCATCACGACGATCATAGATAAAGGGATCGCCATCAAGCCGGTGATAACGACAAGATTGCCGCGTTCGCCGCGTCGCTTAGTCTTTCCTACCGACGACCAGAGCATAACTAGTTACCAACTTGCTAAAGCACTATTCACATAATCACAAATTTGTGAACCAAACGTCTACACTGTAAACAAGCGCAATGAAAATCGCCTATTTCGGCCACCAGAGACCTGTTTTTGGCAGATCAATAGCTCCCTAAGATTTTTATCTCGACCCTATTGCCCCGCCCGTTACAAATACGCTCAACCTAAATCGATATTCTGGCAAACGCGCGGCACTTTCTCGAGAAGGTGACAACGGGATAGTTTTTCGCATCCTAGGTGATGCGTTCGCTTGTGACAAAAGAACACTTTCAACTCTAGACTTAAACCTTGCTTGGCAAAGGGCACAGGCCTCTCCCAGAGATATCAACTTGACGACGCAATCTTCTGATCCTCATTGGTGGCGTGGCGCGACGCTTTATCAAATTTATCCCCGCAGCTTTTCTGATTCCAATGGCGATGGGATTGGGGACCTGCGTGGAATAACCTCGAAACTCGACTATGTGGCGGGGTTGGGCGTTGACGGGATTTGGCTCTCGCCTTTTTTTCCCTCACCCCAGCGTGATTTTGGGTATGATGTCTGTGACCATTGTGCTGTTGATCCCATGTTTGGCACCATGGCAGAGTTCGATGCGCTGATTTCTCGCGCGCATGTGCTTGGCCTTAAAGTCATAATCGATCAAGTATGGTCCCATACAGCGCTAGAGCATCCCTGGTTTCAGGAAAGTCGTCTAAGTCGCACAAACCCGAAGGCGGATTGGTTTGTTTGGGCTGACCCTTTGCCCGATGGATCCTGCCCAACGAATTGGCAAAGCTGGATGGGCGGAGGCACGTGGACGTGGGAGCCAAGGCGGGGGCAATACTACCTCCACAATTTCCTGCCTCAGATGCCAGACCTCAATTTCCATTGCTCTGAAGTTCAAGAAGCAATTTTAGATGTTGGACGTTTTTGGTTAGATCGCGGTGTTGATGGTTTCCGGCTTGATACCGTCAATTATTATTTCCACGACAAAGCGCTACGAAATAACCCGCCGAAGTTAGGAGACACTCCCGCCACGATGCAGCGGCATGTCTACAACGTCTGCCAGCCTGAAAACCTTCCATTCTTGAAGCAGATTCGGGCGCTTTTGGACCTTTATCCGGGGACCTTTGTTGTCGGTGAAATCGGCTCAGATGATAACCTTGCCCGGATGATTGAATACACGGCTGGCATAGATCGTCTGCATACGGCCTATTCATTTCAATTATTGAGCGACCGAGCCGACCCGCAACATTTTTACGAAGCGATGCAGCCTTGGACAACAGGAGCCGGGGCAATTGCTTGGCCATCTTGGGCGCTTAGCAATCATGACTGCGCCCGCGTCGTCAGCCGCTGGAAACTTGATGCACCCACACACCAACTTGCTCAGTTCGCTATGGCGTTGTTGGTTTCCCTGCGCGGCACAATCTTTCTTTACCAAGGCGAGGAACTGGGTCTGACCCAAGCTGAGTTAGCCTATGAGGATTTGCGCGACCCGTTGGGCTTTGCGAATTGGCCAGCAAACATGGGCCGGGATGGATGCCGTACCGTGCTGCCTTGGTCGCATGATGAGGAAAACCTAGGCTTTTCCACCATTAAGCCCTGGCTCCCGATTATTGAAGCGCACAGAGATCTAAGCGTGGATATACAATCAAGGGATCCAGTTTCGGTTTTGGCTTTTGCCCAAAGCGCCATTTCGTTTCGGCAGTCGAACCCAGCTTTGCGTCTTGGAGGCTTTAGCGTGCTTTATGAGGATGAGGCCTGCCTCATTTTTTCGCGCTCATTGGGCGAAGCTTCTTGCCTTGCAGGCTTCAATTTCTCCGGTCAGACTCGCACGATCCCCGGCTTGTTCAAGAGCCGAAAACAACCGGATTTGGCCGTCGGTGGTGTTCAAATTGCCGAGGATGAGGTCACCCTCGGACCGGTTTCCGCCTTTCTGATCTCTCTAAACCCGCTTTAAAACCAAGGATTCTAATCATGACCCTTGCTCTCGATGGTGAACTTGACCGCCCTTTTAGCCTTACGCCGGAGCACATTCGCCAGTTTGAGCAGGATGGCTTTATTCATCTGAAATCCGTTCTGCCCCCCGACGTTTTAGCCGACTATGGCCGGGAAATCACACGATTAACGATCGCGCTTTCGACCCAGACAAAGCCCTTAGAAGAGCGCACGACTTATGATCGCGCCTTTCTACAAGTCATGAATTTGTGGGAGCAGAGCGAGCGGGTCAAATCCTTCGTGATGGGAAAGACATTGGGCCGGATCGCCGCAGAGTTGTTGGGTGTACGGGGCGTGCGCCTTTATCATGATCAATCGCTTTATAAGGAGCCAGGTGGTGGCATCACGCCTGCACATGCCGATCAATATTATTGGCCGCTCTCCAGCGATCGCACCGTTACCGCTTGGATTCCATTGCAAGACGTCCCCACTCAGATGGGTCCCCTTAGCTTTTATGCTGGCAGCCAACATGAAGCCTTTGGCCGCAACCTTGGTATTTCCGACGAAAGCGAAGCCGCAATTACCGCGATGATGGAATCCCGCAGATTTCCTTTCGTTCAAAATTCTTATGAATTGGGTGATGTTAGTTTCCATTTGGGTTGGACTTTTCATAAGGCTGGACCCAATGTCTCCCAAAGCCCTCGTAGCGTGATGACGGTGATCTACATGGATGTGGATATGGTGCTGCAAAACCCCACCAATGCCATTCAGGAGGGTGATTGGGCAAAATGGTGCCCGGGTGCCCGGATCGGTGACGTCATTCAAACACCAAAGAACCCAGTGATTTTTGAGCGCGCAGCATGAGTGCCGGGAATGCGCCCCGCACTGGCCTTGCCGCCATTACAGATGGCCAAGGTGGATTTGTACTCGATAGAGTGACAGTCCGCGCACCCATCGGCGATGAAGTCCGGGTTGCCATGGGCGCAGCCGGGGTTTGCCATACCGATTATGCCTCATTGTCGTGGGACGGACCATTGGTCGCGGGGCATGAGGGGGCTGGTTGGGTCGAGGCTGTTGGTCCCGACGTCCACGACTTAGAGCTGGGCACCCCGGTATTGCTGAACTGGGCTATACCTTGTGGTCAGTGCAAGCAATGCGAAACCGGGCACGCAAATATTTGCGAGCGTTCGCATGGTATTGATCCTGAGACTTTGGGTTCAAGCCGAGCTGGCCAAGAACACACAATGTGGCAAGGCAAGTCGATTGAGCGCGCCTTTAACCTGGGGACGTTTGCTGAGTTTACGCTGGTGCGTCGTTCCGCTGTGACACCACTTCTGCCCGAAATCCCGTTAGAGCAGGCGTGTATTCTTGGCTGTGGTGTGATGACGGGTGTCGGCTCGGTCTTAAATATTGCGCAACCTAAGCCCGGTGACAGTCTCGCGATTGTCGGCTGTGGTGGCGTCGGCCTGTCGGTAGTCCAGGGCGCGCGCTTGGCTGGCGTCACCACGATTATTGCGATCGACTTGCGTCAGGATAGTTTGGACCGTGCCAAGCATATGGGGGCAACTGACTTGATTCTCGCCAGTCCTTCTGATGCAGGTCATGATCAGCTTATCTCTCAGATTAAGGCTTTGACCGCTGGGCGCGGGGTCGACTTTGCCTTTGAGGCAACCGGGGTTGCAGCATTGGCCTTCCTGCCTTTGCGACTGGTACGCAATGGTGGGATGGCGGTTCAAGTTAGCGGCGCACACGGACCCGTTGAGGTGCCCATGCCCTGGTTTTGGTGGGATAAGCGCTATGTGACACCACTCTATGGGGGCTGTGAACCGGACCGCGACTTCCCGCGCCTCATGCGCTGGGCGGTCGAAGGCGTCCTTGATCTGCCGTCCATGATCTCCAAAACCTATCGCTTGGAGACCTTGGGTGCGGCAATTGACGATATGTTAGCTGGGCGCACGGCCAAAGGCGTTGTTATCTTTGAAAATGGTCGACCTCATGTTTAGGACCTTTGAACGCGCTGAGCTGACTATTGATCCAAAGGGCCTTTCCCACATAACGGTGAAGAGCAAGGCATTGGGGCGACGGGCGGATGTGACCGCTTTCGTACCTGAAGATGCGGTGGAAGGAACATCGCTGCCAATCGTTACCTTGCTGCATGGTGTTTATGGCTCGCATTGGGCTTGGGCGTTCAAAGGCGAAGCTCACCTCACCGCCCGGGCCTTGATGGCGCAAAAGTTGTTCCCGCCCATGGTGCTTTTGATGCCCTCAGATGGCCTTTGGGGCGATGGCTCTGGATATATTCCGCATACGGATGCTAATTATGAGCATTGGATTGTCGAGGAAGTTCCAACGATCGCCTACCAATTGGCAAAGGCTTGTAGCCCAGCCTCGCCGCGCTATCTTGCTGGGCTGTCTATGGGTGGCTTTGCAGCCCTTCGTCTCGGTGCGAAATATCCGAGCCTCTATCAGGCGATCAGCGCCCATTCATCGGCGACCCATATAAACCAGCTGGCCAGCCTTATCGAAGAGACAACCGACGGCTGGAGTTCGCAAGCCTTCGATCAAGATGTATTCGCTGCGTTGGAGGGAGCCAAAGGCTCCTTGCCACGTATTCGCTTTGATTGCGGCACGCACGATCAACTCTTGGCAGCCAATCGCACTTTACACCAAAAAATGGAGAGCGCCGGCATCGCCCACACCTATGAGTAGCTGCCATTTGGCCATGACGGTTACTATTGGAATTCACATTTGTGTCGGTCTTGGATGTTTTTTGACAAGTGAATGTCAGGAGCACAATTAATAGG
>JBEIEG010000015.1:0-22153 GCA_040383035.1 Hyphomonadaceae bacterium
ACTTGGCGTGATCCACGAAGCTTGGTCTTGCGTGCCCGGCCGGTTCAAAGACTTTATCTCGGTACCCAAGCCCAATGGCTATCGCTCCATCCACACAGGCGTTGTGGGGCCCAGCTCAACATCGGTTGATATTCAAATTCGATCAGAGGAAATGAACCGGATCGCCGAGGATGGGGTTGCCGCGCATTGGCGCTATAAGAATAGTACCTATGGCTACCATCCAATTGACAACAAGCAATCCGACCCCTTGGCACCGTTACGAAATCTGGTGGAAATTCTGGAGCATGGCGGCGACCCGGAAGAGTTTCTGGAAAATGCTAAACTTGAAATGTTCCAGGATCAGGTGTTCGCCTTTACGCCAAAGGGGGATTTGATCGTTCTGCCCTATGGGGCCACCCCACTCGATTTTGCCTATGCCGTACACACCCGCATTGGCGATACGACCGTTGGTGCAAGGATCAATGGCGAAGAGCGACCGCTACGGACGGCATTGTCCAATGGCGACGTTGTGGAGATTTTGCGGTCCGATATGCGCAAGCCTGTGGCGGACTGGGAATCAGTGGCGGTGACTGGCAAAGCACGGTCGGCTATTCGTCGTTTAGTGCGCGAAAGTGAGCGTGAGGAATTTGCGACCTTGGGCCGCCGGTTGGCGGGACATGCGCTTCGACGCGTTGGTCTCAACCCAGAGGACATCAACCTTGAAGATGCGCGCCAGCGGCTGAATTACGACACGATGGACGAGCTTTATGCCGCCATTGGGCGTGGCCGCCTGACCGGGGCAAGCCTAGCTGAAGCAGCCGTGCCCGGCTTTGTGCGCAAAAGTGTCTTGGGTGAGCCAAGGTTTATGATTGATAATGACCATGCGAGCGACTTTGTTCGCGGTTCAGACTTGATGGTCGGCGTCGCCCTACATTTCATGCCCTGCTGTTCGCCTTTGCCGGGCGACCGGATCGTCGGCGTACATGTGCCGGATCGTGGCGTCGAAGTGCACACGATCGACTGTGACCATTTGGCTGAGCATGATGCCAATGAAGATCAATGGATTGATCTTGCGTGGACCGATGAAGCCAAGCGCAATGGGTTGGCCTTGGGTCGCCTTGTGATGAGTTGTGAGAACACCAAGGGCGTATTCGCTCAAGTCGGTAAGATTATTTCTGAATGCGATGGCAATATTACCAATGTGCGCGCTCAAAACCGACGTGAGGACTTCATCGACCTGTTGGTCGACGTTGAAGTTGCGGACTCAAAGCATTTGAACGTGATCGCAGCATCGCTGCGGGCTTTGCCCGTTGTGGTCGATGTTAAGCGGTTGCGCGGCTGAACGGACGACAAGGGACAAAACGATGGCAACCTATTTGGTGACTGGGGTGAACCGCGGGATCGGCCTTGCGTTGGTTGAAGGCTTGTTGGCGCGAGGTCACGCCGTGATCGGCACAACCCGCAACGGGGACGCGCCGTTTGAACATCCTAATTTCCGAGTCTTGGCCTGTGATATCGGTGATACGGCGTCGGTTCGCGCGGCGGCACAAGCCTTATCAGAGCCCATCGACGTCCTGATTCAAAATGCCGGCGTTTTCGGCCCGCGCCGGCAGGAATTAGCCGATCTGTCGCCTGATGATTTTCTTGATGTGCTCAATGCTAATGTGGTTGGTCCGTGGCGGGTTTTGCAAGCCTTTTTGCCGAATCTAAAGCGTTCTAGCCAAGCACGTGTCTTGATGATCTCCTCTGGCATGGGCCGTTTTTCGGGGGCTTCGCAGGGCGCGCCAGCCTATCGTGCGTCCAAGGCGGCCTTAAACAAACTCGTGCAGACATTTTCGCACGACCTCAAAAGGGATGGAATCGCGATTGTCGCATGTCATCCTGGCTGGGTCCGCACCGATATGGGCGGAGCAGGGGCCGAGATCGAACCCAAGGCGAGCGCCGATGGCCTTATTCAACTTGCCGAAAACTTGCAGTTATCGGGCACCGGTCGCTTCATGGACTGGACCGGCCACACGCAGGACTGGTGAAACCAGCTTAGAAAGTGATAATAAGCACCAATGACCAATGACGACGTTCTTTCCATCTTCAAGTCGGCCGGTGGCCTCTTAGAAGGCCATTTCATTTTAACATCAGGCCGTCACAGCCGCACCTTCTTGCAGAAGGCGTTTGTGTTCATGGACCCGCCCGCCACTCAATCGCTATGCAAAGCCTTGGCCGAGAAGATCAAAGACCGGTGGGGTCAGGTCGATTATGTAGTGTCACCAGCCGTGGGTGCGGTCATTCCAGGCTATGAGACCGCACGGCATCTGGGTGCCAAAGCAGTCTATGTAGAACGCGAAGACGGCAAGTTCCGCTTGCGCCGCGGCTTTACGCTACCGGCTGAAGCCCGCGTCGTGATTGTCGAGGACATCGTCTCAACGGGTATTTCCGTGCGCGAGACATTGGAAGCGATCAAGGATGCACCTTGCGTGGTTCTGGGTGCTGCCGTGATTGTAGACCGCAGCGCTGGCCGTGCCGATGTGGGCTGCGAGTTGGTGGCTCTGGCCTCCATCGAAGTCGAGAGTTTTGCGCCGGATGAAATTCCAGATGATCTGAAGGCCATTCCCGCCATCAAACCGGGCAGTCGGGCGCTCTCTCAAGGCACATCCGCATGAGTTTTGACCATCGCTTACGCCTTGGGATCAATATTGATCACGTGGCGACGATCCGAAATGCGCGGGGCGGGCCCCATCCTGATCCGCTGCGCGCCGCCCAGATGGCAGCGAAGGCGGGGGCCGACGGCATCACGCTGCACTTACGCGAAGATCGACGTCACATTCGCGACGAAGACCTTGAGAAGTTTATCGCGCAAGTTGAGTTGCCTATAAATCTCGAACTCGCTGCTACCGAGGAAATGCTCGACATCGCGCTGCGCCATCCCACGCACGCGGTATGCATCGTGCCGGAAAAGCGCGAGGAGCGGACAACTGAAGGCGGCCTTGATGTCGCGCGTTTGCATAATTCGATTGCGCCGATGGTACGCAAGCTTGCAGCCGCTGGACGGCGCGTATCACTGTTCATTGAGCCTGATCCCATTCAATTGGCCGTTGCCGAAGCGATGGGCGCGCAAGTGGTTGAGCTTCATACGGGGGCCTATGCCGAAGCTGCACTTGAAGGACATGTAGCGGAAGCCGAACAGATTGTTGAAAAGCTAGCGGAAGCGGCGCGGATCGGCACAGCGCGCGGTCTAGAGGTGCATGCCGGCCACGGCCTTACTTTTGATAATGTGAAGCCAATTGCGGCCATTCCAGAGTTGGTTGAATTAAATATTGGTCATTTCATCATAGGTGAAGCAATTTTCATTGGCCTCGAGGATGCCATTGGCCGTATGCGTCGCCTTATGGATGAAGCGCGCACATGATTGTTGGAATTGGCTCAGACCTGTGTCGGATCGACCGGATTGAGAAGACGTTGTCGCGCTTTGGCGGCTGCTTTGAAGCCCGCTGCTTTACCGCAGGCGAGCAAGCCCGTGCCAACCGACGCCCAGCGAAACGGGCAGACACTTACGCCAAGCGTTTCGCCGCAAAAGAAGCTTGTTCGAAGGCGCTGGGAACGGGCATGCGGCGCGGTGTTGCTTGGCGCGACATGGAAGTCGTCAATTTGCCAACTGGCAGACCAACTTTGAGTTTGACGGGCGGCGCGCTAAAGCGGTTGCAAGAACTGACACCACCGGGCTTTGCGGCTGACATTCATCTTAGTCTGACCGATGACCACCCTTTGGCTATGGCCTTTGTGGTTATCGGCCTGCGGCCCCTAGAAACAAATTGAAAAGAAACGAATCTGATGGTTGACACAACGAACTCTAAGGCTGCTTCGAAGAAGGCGGTGAAACCAGCGCCACAGGGCGACAGCCTGATTGAAAGCGTCAAGACTGTTATTATGGCGTTGAGTATCGCGCTTTTCTTGCGGATTTTCTTGTTTCAGCCTTTCAACATCCCCTCAGAATCTATGCGGCCCGGCCTTTTGGTAGGCGATTATCTTTGGACGTCGAAGTGGGACTATGGCTATAGCAATGCGTCCATTCCGTTCTCGCCGAAGATCCTGAATGGCCGTGTCCTTGGTCATACGCCAGAACGGGGTGACGTGGTGGTTTTCAAGCTGCCTGCCGATCCGCGTCAGGACTACATCAAGCGGTTGATCGGCATGCCAGGGGATCGGATCCAAGTCGTCGGCGGACAGGTTATTTTGAATGGTACGCCTGTCAAACAAGAGATGTTAGAGCCTGAGACCATAACCGAACAGAATGGCAATATTCGCACGACAACACGCTTTCGCGAAACCCTGCCGAATGGCCGAAGCTATGTGACCTATGATTATGAAACCAATGGCATGTTTGACGATACCCAAGTCTTTGTGGTGCCTGAAGGCCATTATTTCATGATGGGCGACAATCGCGATAATTCGACCGACAGCCGCGCTGATCCAATCCTACAATCTGGTGTTGGCTTCGTGCCAGCTGAAAACCTCGTTGGTCGTGGCCGGATTGTGTTGCTCTCATTTGATGAGACCACCCGTTTCTATCTGCCTTGGACGTGGTTCACGGGCTTGCGGTGGGATCGGCTCGCTGTCCCCATTCGATGACGCGAGACGCTAAACTTCAGGCGCTACAAGAGAAGATCGGGTATCAATTTTCAGACCGATCCCTGTTAGAGCGCGCCTTTACCCATAAGTCGCGTGGCGATGGTCAGCCGGGCTTTGCCCATAATGAGCGCTTGGAGTGGCTTGGAGACCGGGTCTTAGGCCTTATGGCGGCCGAGCGCCTGTTTGAACGTCAAGGCCGCGCCGAAGAGGGTGAACTAACGAGGCAATTCAATGCCGTCGTGTCAGGCAAGAATTGCGCAGATGCTGCGCGCAGCATTGGCATGGCTGAGCTGATGGTGGTCTCTCGCGGTTTCAGCGCAGATGCGGTTGCGGAAAATGATTCCATTCTGGGTGACGCGTTTGAGGCATTGATGGCCGCACTCTGGTTGGACGGCGGTCGACCGGCGGTGCAGGGCTTGTTTGAACTTGCTTGGGAAGCCGGTCAGCAAGAGCCATCGGGTCTTCATCGCAATCCAAAAAGTGCGCTTCAAGAATGGGCGCAGAAGCGCGGCTTCCCGCCGCCAGTTTATCAGGTGCTTGAACGCGATGGCCCTGACCATGCGCCTCGTTTTGTGATAGAGGTCAAAGCTGGGACCCATGTTGCAACAGCAGAGGGATCTTCGAAACAAAATGCAGAGCGGGCTGCGGCCCAAGCGCTTCTGAAGCAAGGCGGATTACGTGTCTGAAAATAGTGAAACTACACCCATCTCAGCAGGGTCAGAGAAGGCCCGCTGTGGCTTTGCCGCCATTCTGGGTGCGCCAAATGCGGGCAAATCAACCTTAGTCAATGCGCTTGTTGGCCAGAAGATTTCGATTGTCACCCAAAAGGTACAAACCACTCGCTTCCCGGTGCGTGGCGTTGCCATTCATGGCGATGCTCAGATTGTTTTGGTGGACACACCGGGCGTGTTTACGCCCAAGCGGCGCCTTGATCGCGCCATGGTCGCTTCCGCCTGGGGTGGCGCAGCCGATGCCGATGCCTTGGTTCATGTGGTTGATGCTCCAGCCGCCAGCCGGATGGCCGAAAATCGCGGTGATGGCAGCGACAAGCGGACGTTTGAAGATGTGCAGCAGGTTATCGAGGGGCTCCAAAAGCAAGGGCGCAAGGCGATCCTAGCGCTGAATAAAGTTGACGTCCTTGAACGCGCGAAGCTGCTCGACCTCTCTCAAGCTTTCTTTGAGAAAGGCGTCTATGATGAGGTGGTGATGATTTCGGCACTGAAGTCATCGGGCCTTAAACGCCTCAATGATCTGTTGGGCGAGCGTATGCCGTTAGGGCCGTGGCTCTATCCGGAAGAACAAGTGGCTGACACGCCCATGCGTGTAATGGCGGCCGAAATCACGCGCGAAAAGTGTTTCTGCGTCTGCACGAGGAATTACCCTATCATGCAACCGTTGAAACCGATGCTTGGACAGAAAAAAAGGATGGCTCGGTTCGCATTGACCAGACCCTCTATGTGATGCGGGACGGTCATAAGGGCATCGCCATCGGTAAAGGCGGTGAGACCTTGAAATGGATTTCGCAAAACGCACGCAAAGATATTGCCGAAGCGATTGAAAGGCCGGTCCACTTGTTCCTGCATGTCAAAGTGCGCGAGAATTGGATTGACGAGCGCTCGCATTACACCGCCTTGGGCCTCGACTTCGATGCCTAGAGGCCGTCCATGAGCGCGTGGACTGGCAATGCAATCGCCTTGTCGGCGCGACGCTTTGGCGAAAATGATGTCATTCTAGATGTCTTAAGCGACCAAGTCGGTCGGGCTTCAGGGCTTGTCTATGGCGGGGCGGGCAAGCGCAAGCGTGCTTTGATTGAGCCCGGTACCCGCCTGCATCTGGCGTGGAAGTCTCGTCTTGAAGATCAACTTGGCTTCTTTGATGAGATGGAGGGCAGGGGCGGTGGTCCTGCCGACGTGATGGATGATGCAGCCGCACTTGCCGCACTTTCTTGTGTGGCAACGCTGCTTTTGGAAGTGGCCCCAGAGCGTCAGCCCTGTGTCGGTCTATTTGAAGCGACGGAGATTTTGCTTCAAGCCCTTAGCGACAGCCAAGGTTGGCCCGCCCTTTATATCCGCTGGGAAATGGGGCTTCTAGCCGAGATGGGCTATGGCTTAGATCTTTCGCAATGCGCTCTAACGGGGTCTCCCGACGACCTTGCTTGGGTGAGCCCGAAAACTGGGCGGGCAGCATCACGCGTAGCAGGTGAGCCGTTCGCCGACAAATTGCTTGTATTGCCGCCGTTCTTGCTCGGTGGGCAGAATAGACCTGTTAGCGGCGATGTCGCAGACGGTTTTGCGCTAATGGGACACTTTATTGAGCGTGAATTGCTCAACCCGTTGCGGAAGACCATGCCAGAGGCGCGCGCACGCTTAATCTTCGCATTGGGAAAAACAGGTCGGTTATAGGCCTAGGCCGCCTTGGCTTTTGCCAATTCTTCTTGGCTGACCCGATTGCGACCATTGCGCTTAGACGCATAGAGCGCTGCGTCGGCACGTTCGACCATATCGGTTGGCTTTTCGCTTGGACGGCGTTGAGCAACACCCAGAGATACCGTGATTTTGCCCAAGTCCTCGTTTGAAGCACGACGCACCAAGCGTTTTCCTTCAACGGCTTGGCGGATATTTTCGGCAATCCCCATGGCTGTCTTCCGGTCTGTCATCGGGGCGATCATCGCGAATTCTTCCCCACCGAAGCGGGCAACGATACCGCCTTTGGGCTTTGCGCGGTTCATGACGGTCGCGACAAAGCGGATAACCTGATCGCCAGTCTGGTGCCCGAATGTATCATTAATGCGCTTAAAGAAGTCGATATCCGCCATAATGACGGTCACGGGGCCAGAACCGCGATCAGACGCCGCGGACATTTCAACCAGACGGCTCTCAAATTCTTTTCGGTTTGCGAGCCCCGTTAGTGAGTCCGTTGCGGCTTCAATCCGCACTTGTTCCAATTGCACGCGTAGAGCTTCAATCTCGACGCTGGATTCAGCAAGCTTGGTTTCAAGGTGCTTAGATTGAGCAGCCATTTCACCTGTCGCATCAACCAGACCATCAACTAAATCACGAGTGATGAGCGGGCTGTCCGATTTAGCGAGTTCTTGCTTGGCCACTTCCAATTGTTCGCCATAGGCCTTGGTTTTGATCCCGGCATTTAACAAGCCTTTGCGGACATCTTCCATTTCGGCGGCCATTTTGCCACCGGCCTTTATCATGCGCGACCCAATTGCTATGTCTTCAAAATACTTGATGTAAAGTTGGTCACAAACATGGTCGTTAATCACACGTTTGGCTGCGATCATCATCTCAAGCTCAGCGCGCAACTCTGCTTGCACTAAAGAATGATAGGCCAGCCATACGGCATAGTTTTCTGGCGATGGGGTGATTTTTCGCTCTCTGAGCGATTGAAGCGCAGCATCAGCTATCGCCATTCCTTGTTCGCCGACTAGGTTTTCAACCACTTTTTCCACCGCAGACCTTTTGTTTCTGCACCTATGTAAGCGCGTCAGTATGGAGATTGCGTAAACGTGGTCACTTATTTTACTTGTAGACTTGGAAAAAACTGCAATTCGTGCGCATAGAGACAGTCGAAAAAGCGCCGCGTGGCGGAAATAAAAGACTTAGGGAGCCATTATCATGAACGACATGACCTTCTCAGTACGTGGAGACAGCGAGACCATCGCGAGATTGAACCAGATTCTAGCCATCCAGAAGGCGGCCCAATTGCGTGATGGGATTCCTTCAGCAGAGGTGCGGATCAACCGGATTGATCGTTGTATTGGGTTGCTGGTCGATCATGCGGAGCAAATCGTCGACGCTTTGTCAGAAGATTTCTCGTGCCGCGCACGTGAGACCAGTCTGGTAACGGATGTCGCCAGCTCGCTCGGCCCCCTTAAGGATGCCAAGGCACAATTGTCAAAATGGATGCGCCCTGAAAAGCGCAAGACCTCGCCCTCGCTCTTAGGCTTATTGGGCGCAAAGGCTGAAGTCCGCTATCAGCCTAAAGGCGTTGTCGGCGTTATCGCCCCATGGAATTTTCCAGTTAATCTGACATTTGCGCCCCTCGCGCAGATCTTGGCTGCTGGCAATCGAGCGATGATCAAGCCGTCGGAATTGACACCGGCTACATCAGAATTGATGCGCCAGATGTTTGCAAAGGCGTTTTCTGAAGAAGAGATCGCGGTGATTACGGGTGGGCCCGATGTCGGCCAGGCCTTCTCGCGATTGGCTTTTGACCACATGATTTTTACAGGCGGAACGTCGATTGGCCGTCATATCATGCGTGCAGCCTCTGAAAACCTTGTACCCGTGACGCTGGAATTGGGCGGGAAGAGCCCGGTGATTGTATCGCGCTCCGCCGATGTCGCCACGACTGCGGACCGGATTATGACCGGTAAGACCCTGAATGCCGGACAAATTTGTTTGGCACCGGACTATTTGCTGGTGCCATCGGAAAAGCGCGATGAACTCGTCGGTGCTTTGACCAAATCCGTGACTGCCATGTATCCAAAATTACGTGACAACCCCGACTACACGGCCATCATCTCACCACGCCACTTTGACCGGATTCAAGCTTTGCTGACCGATGCCAAAGAAAAGGGTGCGACGATTGTCGAGATTAATCCCGCAGGTGAAGACTTCTCTACCCAGAATGGCCGCAAGATTCCGCCAACCTTGGTTCTCGACACCACCGACGACATGAGCATCATGCAGGAAGAGATCTTTGGCCCGGTTCTTCCGATCAAAACCTATTCCGATGTCAAAGAAGCCGTTGGCTATGTGAATGCTAATGATCGCCCGCTTGGCCTGTATTACTTTGGTGCTGACCCAAGTGAGCAGGAATATGTTCTGACTAACACCACGTCAGGCGGTGTTACGGTCAATGACGTGATCTTCCACATTGCCATGGAAGATTTGCCATTCGGCGGCATCGGCCCATCTGGCATGGGGTCCTATCATGGTCATGACGGCTTTAAGGAATTCAGCCATGCCCGGTCGGTTTACAGCCAATTGAAAAAGGATCTGGGGCCAATGAAGGCCTTGCGTCCACCTTATGGCAAAGGCATTCGCGACTATATCGCCGCTCAAATCAAGCGCTAAAATTATAGCGTAAAGTCAAAAAAAGGCGCGGGACCCAAAGGTCTCGCGCCTTATCCTTGTTGAGCCAGATCTAGAGTTAAGGTTTGATCATCGAGAAATGGCCAACATCAATGCGGCCAGTCCGGAAACCTGCCTCGCAATAGGCCAAATAAAAGCGCCATAATTGCTTGAACCGCTCATCAAAGCCCATATCTTTGATATGGATCCACTCCGCCAAAAACGTCTTTGCCCAAGCAGCTAGGGTGTCCGCGTAGGACAGACCGAAAGCGGCCGTGCTCTGCCAGACCAAGCCGGCACGTGCCACTTCCAACTTGAGACGTGGAACGCTGGGTAACATGCCGCCCGGGAAGACATAGCTTTGGATGAAGTCCGCCCGGCTGCGATATCCTTCAAACAAGCGCTCATCGATCGTGATGATTTGCAGTCCAGCTTTACCGCCGGGCTTCAAGACTGAATTGACCTTATCGAAATAGGTAGACCAATATTGCTCGCCGACCGCTTCGAACATTTCGATCGACACAACCGCATCAAACTGGCCTTCGATATCGCGATAATCCATCAGCTGGATTTCCGCCAGATCGCTTAAGCCTGCTTTGGCCAAGCGTTCGGTCGCATATTTGTACTGCTCTTCCGAAATGGTGACGCCGGTAACACGCGCGCCATACTCGCGGGCAGCAAATTCGGCAAAACCGCCCCAGCCGCACCCAATCTCTAGGACATGCTGGCCAGCCTTCAGGCTGACTTGCTCTGCCAAGGCACGGTATTTGTTCATCTGTGCGCTGGTCAAATCCTGACCGTCTTTTTCATAGACAGCGGATGAATAGGTCATGCTTGGATCAAGCCAGCGCGAATAGAAGTTATTGCCCAGATCATAATGGGCAAGAATATTTTTCTTTGAGCCAGTCTTGGTGTTGCGCTTCAAAAACTTGTGACGGAAATTATTGATCACCGCCCACAACGGTCCACCGATCAACAGCTTCGGCATCAAATCAAGGTTGGACGAGAAGACTTCCAGCAATACAGCAAGATCGGGCGTGTCCCACTCGCCAGCCATCAAGCCTTCTGCAAAGCCAATGTCACCTTGAGCGGCAACGCGTTTGATAAAACTGAAGTTTATGATTTGAAGTACGGCACTTTTGCCGGGCTTCTCACCTTGGAAAATCAATCTGCGACCATCAGGCAACCACACCCGGATTTCGCCTTCGACGATGTTGCTCATCGCCACTGCCGCCATTTTAAAGGCCATCGGGACTTGGCGAAGTTGGCGCGCCAATTTTGGCGTCATGATCACAGTACTGGCGTTTTGATCGTCACTCATGGGGCGATGGAATCCTGCTTAATCTGGCAACACTAGCGGAAATGGGCGGTTTCGGTTTGTGGTAATAGCGTGCACCTTTTACCAATAATTTCAAGGCTTCCCAGTGAATGCCTAAGACAACTTTGAACGTCAAGAACGGAATCGAAAAAAAAGCGCGCGCCAAATTTTTGTCATTCAACGCTTCTCTACGCAATTTCAGCGAGGCCAGATGATCTCGAACTGCTTCTGAGTATTTATCGATTGTTAGAGATAGAGCCTCGCCGCTGGTCCGCAGGGTAAACGCATAACGGCCCGACACATCGAAGAAGGGTGAGACGTGGAAGATTTTATCGGCTTCTTGGTGTTCTACCCCATGTCCGCTTGCAGGGGCGATATAGCTGTGCGTTTCGCCAAAGGTGTTGTTCACCTCATAAATTACGGCGGCTAAGCTAAGATCGCGATGATAGGCTAAGAAAACCGAGATTGGATTGAATACAAATCCAAGGACACGCGGGAAGGTCAATAGATGGATTGGCCCGCCATCATAAGCAATTTTGGCTGCAGACACTTGGGCCTCAACCCAAGTCCGTAAGGACGCACCGGTACGGTCGCCGTGGTCTTTGTCATAAAAGGCCAGTGGCGCAAACCGATTGTGCGCCATCCATTTTAACCCTCGAAATTGTGCACCTGGGTCGTCTACGTCAATCAAGACCTGATAGAGGTCATAAGCCAAGCGATGCTCAAACGGCTGGAAGCGGACGTGGATGGTCCGGCCTCGCATCAGTCCAAGGTTGGTCATCTCGGTCACAATGCTGCTTCTACCTCATGTGCGGGTTCATCTTGTCTCATAGCCACAGCCGAATGCGATCTCGATGGCAGCTCGCGCACAATATCGTCATCTACGAAAGTCCAAGGAATTTGGCCGCCCAATTTTAGGGCGACCCGCAGGCCTGCCCGCAAGCCGTCTTCATGGAAGCCATATCCCTGCCAAGCGCCGGCAAACCAAGTCTTGTTGACGCCTTGGATTGACAGAATTTGGCGCTGCGCTTGTGCCGCGGGGGCGTCAAATTGAGGGTGGGCATAGTTGAAGCGGGCAAAGACCTTGGACACATCCACGGGCTTTGCCGGGTTCAACGTAACAAATAGTGGACAATTGCTATCTTGGCCTTGCAGGCGGTTCATCCAATAGGTCAGCTCGATTGGCGCATCAGGATCACCTCTCGAGACATTCCAGCTCGCCCAAGCCGCTTTTCGGGTTGGCATATAGCTGGCGTCCCGGTGCAAGATTGCTTCATTTGGTGCATAGCGGACGGCACCGAGAATGGCGGTTTCTTGTTCCGTGGCGTCTGCCAAAAGAGCAAGGGCCTCATCAGAGTGGCAGGCGAGGATAACTTCATCGAACCTGTGGGTGGCCCCCCCTACAATCACATCCACGCCGTTTGCGTCGCGGCGAACTTGAGTTATTGCAGAGCTCAAGTGGACGCGGTCGCCCAAGGCCTCAGCAAACTTTTCGACATAGCGGCGCGAACCACCGGTCACGGTGCGCCAATTGGGCCGCTCAAAATGAACGAGGCGGTGGTTATTGAAGAAACGAACAAAGCTCACGGCGGGATAGTCCAGCATACCCGTCTCAGGCGTTGACCAAATGGCCGCGCCCATTGGCACGAGGTAGCGTTCCAAAAAGCGCTGCGACAGCCCCAGCTTGGCGCTATATTGGCCTAAACTCATCGTCTGAAGGGCTGGATCTTGAACGTCTTTTTGGGCTTGAGAGTTAAAGCGCAGCATATCTGCCAACAATGCCCAGTGACTGAGATCAAAGGCATTGCGCTTCCAAGCGAAATAGCCTGGTGCGCCATCTGAACCCCATTCACTTCCGGGGCGGCCATCGCGCACCGAAAAACTCATATCCGACTGTTGGGTGGGTACGTTCAGAGCCTCAAATAGCGCAATTAGATTGGGGTAGTTCAAGGCATTATAGACGATGAAGCCTGTATCAACGTCCAAGGTCTTTCCATCGTAGTCTACAGTCACGGTGTTGGAATGCCCGCCTAAGCGTGCCTCCTTTTCAAATACGGTCACCTCATGCTGATCCTTCAAGGCCCAAGCGGCTGAGAGGCCCGTAATCCCTGTGCCAATGATCGCGATTTTCATACTAGGTCTCCAGTGGTGCTCTGCTTAAGGCTGGCGAGGGCATCTAATGCGCGCTTGCGGCCTTTTTCATGATTGACGATGGGCAAAGGATAAGTCCGCCCAAGATGTACGCCTGCCATGCGAAGCGTTTCGGTTGGGCATTCGAACGGGCGGTGAAGGAATTTGTTGGGAAGTTTCGCCAACTCTGGCACCCAAGCGCGCACATAATGCCCATCAGGGTCAAACTTTTCGCCTTGCGACATCGGGTTGAAGATACGGAAATAAGGGGAGGCGTCGGCGCCACAGCCGGCAACCCACTGCCAACCCGCCGCATTATTGGCGACGTCAGCATCCACCAATGTGTCCCAGAACCAAGCTTCGCCAACGCGCCAATCTTCCAACAAATGTTTGACCAAGAAGGACGCAACAATCATGCGCACACGATTATGCATCCAACCTGTCTTCCATAGTTGACGCATACCTGCGTCCACAATGGGGTAACCTGTTTGTCCGCGTTGCCAAGCCCGCTGTGCGGATGGTTCGTTTTTCCATGGAAAGCTGCGAAACGCTTCCTTCCAACTCTCCTGCGGGAAATCCTCATAGTGGTAGATCAATTGGGTCGAAAACTCGCGCCAGCCGAGCTCAGATAGAAAGACTTGGCCGTCGTGTGACAGGGCAGGATTGGCGCGCATGGCTGCACGCGCGGCATTCCACACCCGGCGGATAGAGATTTCGCCAAAATGCAGGTGAGGGGATAGAAACGAGGTCGCTGGTTTGCTCGGAATGTTTCGTCCTTCGCCATAGCCCAAAAGCGCATTTTCGATGAAATGAGCCAGCCGCTTTTGGGCACCGGCTTCACCGGGCTCCCAAGTTTCAGCCAGACCGCTAGACCAATCCGGGGTTTTGGGCAGTAACTCCCAGTCTTCCAATGAGTCTGATTGGAGATCAGGTGCGTTATGTCCTGTTAAGGGCGGGGTAGGGGCTACAAGCTCTGCCCAAGCATCACACATTGGCTGGGCGGCTCTGAAGAATGGCGTGAAGACTTTGAAGGCGCCGCCAGCTCCGGTCTTGACTTCCCATGGCTCGGTCAGGACGTGCGCCTTATGGCTACCAACTTCTAGACCTAAATCCGTCAGCTCTGCCTTGATACCTGCATCCACTGGCCTCGACCACGCATAATAGCGCCGGTTCCAATGGACAGAGTTGGCGCCTAAATCCTTGGCGAGAGCGGGAATAAGCGTACGCGGGTGGCCTTGTTGTAGGATCAAATTAATCCCGTGGGCTGCAAGGTCAGCCCTTAGGCGCATGAGGCTGCAATGCAGCCACCACTTTAAGGCGCCGCCAAGCGGTCTGCCCAAGTCTTCGCCGCTTTCGAGAATATAGACCGCACAGACCGGGCCAGCTTGGGCAGCGGCAGCCAAAGCAGGATGATCATCAATCCGTAAGTCTTCGCGAAACCAGACAAGAGACGGGCGCGCAGCGGAGGAATGGCCGGATGTGGCGGATTGCATAATACCATCTACGTGTGAAGCGTGGGGTCGGATTGCTGGTGGCTGCTTAAGGTAAGATCAGGCCTAGGCCTTGTCTTAGTCCGACGATTTCACCAACACATAGGTTCCAGGCGCATCGCCAATAACTGCCACGTCATGATCGCCCGGCACGCGCGCTGGTACCTGCGGCCCAGATAGTTCGCCCAGCCATTTCGCCCAATCTGGCCACCACGAGCCCTTATATTCAACCAGTTCGGCCTGCCATTGGTCGGACGTGTCTGGCAGCTCTTTCATGGTTTCAGGCGGCAGCCAGTGCTGATACTTTTTTGCTTCTGGATGATTGATCACACCCGCAATATGTCCAGACCCCGCAAGGATCATACGAACAGGCCCACCAAATAGCTTGGCACCACGATAGATCGACCGCCACGGCGCGATGTGGTCCTCTTTCGAGGATTGCATATAGATGGGGGTATCTACGTCCCTGAGGTTCAATCGAAAACCAGACAAGGTCATCTCACCCCGGCTCAAACGGTTCTGGCGGTAGAAATTATCCAGATAATAAAGATGCAGCGCCTTTGGCATCCGCGTCTGGTCAGCGTTCCAGAACAAAAGGTCAAAAGGCTTCGGGTCTTTGCCCATCAGATAATTATTGACCACAAATGACCACACAAGGTCATTGGCACGCAAGAAATTAAAGGTCTCGCCCATGACGGTTGCATCAAGAACGCCACCAGCATGTTCAATCTCATCCTTGATATATTGGATGGCCGCATCATCGGTGAAGACTTTAAGGTCACCCGCCTCTTCAAAGTCGGATTGGGAGGCAAAGAAAGTTGCCGAGTTGATGCGCTTGTCACCTGTTTGCGCCATCACCGCCATCGTTGAGGCTAAAAGCGTGCCGCCAATACAATATCCGACCGTATTTACTTTATTGTGGCCCGTCGCACGCGTGACCACGTCTAGCGCTTCGTAAATGCCCAGGCGGGAATAGTCTTCAAACGTCTTCTCGGCATGTTCAACGCCGGGATTGAGCCAAGAGACGACAAATACGCTGTGACCCTGCTCAGTCAGCCACTTCACCATGGAATTATCTTGGCGCATGTCCAGGATATAAAATTTATTGATCCAAGGTGGGAAGAATAGGATTGGGGTGGCGAAGACCGTAGGCGTCACTGGATCATATTGAATGATCTCTAGAATTTCACCTCGATGGATAACTTTGCCCGGCGTGATAGCGATATTCTCGCCGATCTTGAACGGTCGCTCATCGACTTGGGCAGGGGTGAGGCGGCCGTGACCGCGTTTGAGGTCCTGTTCGAGATTGGCGAGGCCGCGCAAAACGCTTTGCCCACCTGTTCGCAACGCCTCGCGCAGCGCGACAGGATTGGTCATCAAGAAGTTAGAAGGGGCAAAGGCGTCGGCAAATTGCTTGTTAAAAAAGGTCGCCTTGCGGCGTGTCATATCGTCGATACCATCGACATGATCAATCAAGCCCGTGAACCAGTTTGCTGTGTGCAAATAGGTTTTCTGCAAAAGATTGAACATGGGCAGCTTTTGCCAATCGGGATCCGCAAAGCGCTTATCGGCATATTTGGGGTCTGGCGTGGTCTCTGCTGTGCCATCATTCAAACTGGACTTGATCGCATCCGCCCAAATCTCTGCAAAGCCTTGCCAAAGCTCTTGCTGGGCAGCCATGAGCTTTTCGGGATTGCCCGCGAGGCGGGTCGCCACATCGGCAGCATAGGGTGCAAGACCATAGGGGTCGGCGCGCAGCGGCCGCGCATCCTCGGCCATCACCCCGTCAACGGCGGATGCGCCCAGCGCACCCATCCGAGTAACCGCATCGCCCAAGTTCCGCGTTAGAGTTTCGAGGGTCTCGAGATTCTGTGCTTGCAGCACATCCATTAGGCTCTCAGCTTCAGGAGCCTTTGAGGTGGAGCGTTCTGTTTCAGGCTTAGGAGGGGCCTTGTTAGCATCCTGGCCATCCGATTTTTGTTTAGCCATTATCCTTGCCCCGTCATTTCTGCCAATTCGCCGCGATTATCATGAATTTGTGCACTATTTGCCTTGCAGCAAACACCGCAGCGGCGCAATAAAACACTGTAGCGATTTGCGGTTTGAACTTCCACTGCTTATGGCTCTAAACCTTTAGCGGCAACATCACTCGTTTAGATCATGATGTCCCAGCCGTTGGCCCAGATGTGACACAGGAAAGTGCTCCGGCGATGCGGATTAAAGCGAGATCAGCCTACGTCCAATGTAAGCGCCCATTCTGGCGCATGCCGAAGGTGGTTGCACTTGGGTTCCTTCTTGTGCCGCTCTGCGCGTGTCAGTCGCTCGACCAAGAAGAAGGCTTCTTGCCAGACACAATCCGTTCGGCCGGTGCCGTGCTGAAACCGGGGGATTATCCCGATCTAACGAAAATCCCCGATACTCCTAAAGATTTGCCGAACCAAAAGTCATGGTCAAATTTGCAGGCTGGTTTACAGGCAGATGCCAAGCGTCTCGAAGCGAACCCAAATTCCAAGCCAATGCCGGCCGAAGAGATTGACCAAACTTGGGCAAAGGCTGCGAAGCAAGCCATTGATTCTAACTCTGCCTCGGCACAAACCGCACAAACTGATGCGGAGTCTGACGCGTGGGCAGCGGCCGCACGAGCTAAGATGGAGGCGGATATTGCGCGTCTGCCTCCAACGTAGTCTTGCGCAATAGAGCATATCCCCTGACAAAAAGGGGGCAAATAGTCCCCACATGAAATAAAGGTTTTCCGCCATGATCGGCGATTTTTATAAAATTAAGCGCTTGCCTCCCTATGTGTTTGAGGAAGTTAACAAACTCAAAGCCCGTTTGCGAGCAAACGGGACTGACATCATTGACTTCGGCATGGGCAATCCTGATTTGCCAGTGCCAGAACATATTGTGGAAAAGCTCGTTGAAACAGCGCGAAAGCCGCGCAGCAATCGCTATTCTGCTTCTCGCGGTATTCCGGGCCTACGTCGCGCTATGGCCGGCTATTATGACCGCCGTTTTGGCGTCAAGCTCAATCCAGACACCGAGATCGTCGCGACTTTGGGTTCAAAAGAAGGCTTTGCAAACCTTGCGCAGGCCATTTGTGCGCCCGGCGATGTGGTGATTGCCCCCAATCCCTCTTACCCCATTCATGCGTTTGGCTTCATCATGGCGGGCGGTGTCATTCGCTCGATCGAGGCCCACAGTCCAGAGCAATATTTGGCAGGCATAAGCCGGGCCGTGCGCCACTCGGTGCCACCGCCGATTGCAATGATCGTCTGCTATCCCGCCAATCCAACCGCTCAAGTGGTGGAACTCGACTATTATAAAGAGGTCGTAGCGCTCGCCAAAAAGCACAATATGCTGGTGATCTCCGACATGGCCTATTCGGAAATCTATTTCGATGAATCCAAGCCGCCTCCAAGCATTTTGCAAGTCGAAGGTGCCAAGGATGTGGTGGTTGAGGTCAACACCTTGTCGAAAACCTATTCCATGGCAGGCTTCCGCGTAGGCTTCGCATTGGGCAATGAACGTGTAATTGCTGCGCTTGCTCGGGTGAAATCCTATTTGGATTATGGGGCCTATACGCCTGTGCAGGTGGCGGCGGTTGAAGCCTTAAATGGGCCGCAGGAGTGCGTGGCTGAGATGCGGGCGATTTATAAGGCGCGTCGTGACGCGCTGATTGACTCCTTCTCGCGGGCTGGCTGGGATGTTCCAGAGCCACAAGCCTCGATGTTTGCTTGGTCCTTGATCCCGGAGAAGTTTAGAGGACTAGGTTCAGTTGAATTCTCCAAGCGATTGGTGGAAAAGGCTGGCGTCGCTGTTGCCCCTGGGGCAGGCTTTGGCGAGTATGGCGATGAATATGTGCGCATTGCTCTGGTTGAGAACGAGCAAAGAATTCGCCAAGCCGCGCGCGCCGTGCGGAAGTTTTTGACCGAGGAGAGTGGGTCTTTGTAGACCTGTTCTCTGATCTAGTCGCAATCAACGGGCCTTTGTGCCTGATAGAGAGATTTACATGGGTGTCTTGAGAATTGGGATTGCCGGCCTCGGCACAGTCGGTGGCGGGCTTTTAAAGCTGGCATACGGGCAAGGGCCCTTAGCGTCGACCGTGAAAGTGACAGGGGTTTCGGCCCGCACCAAAGGTCGTACGCGTGGAGTCGACATTTCTGGCATTGCTTGGTTCGATGATCCGGTCGCACTCGCTTCTAGTCCTGACATTGACGTGTTTGTCGAACTGATGGGCGGTTCTGAAGGTAGTGCGAAGGCTGCTGTCGAGGCTGCTCTAACCGCTGGCAAGCACGTGGTGACGGCCAATAAGGCTCTGTTGGCGGAACATGGTGCCGCACTTGCCGCACTTGCCGCAAAGCATGGTGCTGAGATTCGCTATGAGGCTGCGGTAGCTGGCGGCATTCCTGTAATCAAGGCCCTGCGTGAAGGCTTGGCTGCCAATCATATCACAGCGGTCAGTGGTGTGTTGAACGGCACGTGTAATTACATTCTCACCGAGATGGATTTGACTGGGCGCAGCTTTGGTGAAGTCTTGGCCGATGCGCAGCGCCTAGGCTATGCCGAAGCTGATCCGACACTCGATGTCTCTGGCGCTGATGCTGGGCATAAGCTGGCCATTTTGTCGGCGATTGCCTTTGGTGGTGCACCTAATTTTCAGGCGTTGCGCCTTGAGGGTATCCAAGCCATTGAACCAATTGATTTGGAAAGCGCCAAATTTCTTGGTCGCCGCGTAAAGCTATTGGCCAAAGCCGCCCGTGTTGGCGACAGCGTCTTTCAATCGGTACGCCCAACTCTTTTGGCACAGGATCACCCAATTGCGCGGGTCAATGGTCCCCTCAATGCGGTTGTGATCGATGCAGATCCAGTTGGTCGCTTGTCGCTGGTTGGTGCCGGAGCAGGGGCAGGGCCGACAGCTTCAGCAGTTGCTGGCGATTTGATCGATCTGTCGCATGAGGATTCGCGGCCTGTGTTCTCTGGTCCGGGCCAAGCCAACCAATTGACTGCAGCTACGGGTGGGCTTTTGGTTTCATCGAAATTCTATGTTCGTTTGCGCGTTCCCGATCGGGCTGGAACCATCGCGAAAATCACCGATACGCTGGCAAAGCACCTTGTTTCTATCGAAAGCTTCCTGCAAAAGCCCCCCGAGGATGCATCCCGTGTACCGATCGTGCTGACCACGCAGCCCTTGGCAGAGCAGGATTTGTTGGATGCCTTGGGTGAGCTTTCTCGACTGGAAGTCCTTGTTGAGGCTCCCGTCTTGATGCCTCTAGAAGACTAATTGCGGGCCGTTGGCCTGTTCATGATCTCTAATAAAGTTGGACCTTTTATGACTTTAAACCTTCCCCCTGATATCGCCGCAGGTGCTTTGGCAGCTACCGAGGCCGCAGCAATCGCCTCTTATCGGGGCATTGGCCGGGGTGATGAAAAGGCCGCCGATCAATTGGCCGTTGACGCGATGCGGACGGGTTTGAATGCCATCGCCATGAAGGGCCGCGTGGTTATTGGCGAGGGCGAGCGCGATGAAGCGCCAATGCTCTATATCGGGGAAGAAGTAGGAACTGGACAAGGCGGTGAGTTTGATATCGCGCTTGACCCTCTTGAAGGCACGACCCTGACCGCGAAAGCAATGCCTAACGCCTTGGCCGTGTTGGCCATCGCACCCAAGGGCGGGCTTTTGTATGCCCCAGATACCTATATGGACAAAATCGCCGTCGGCCCCGGCCTGCCAGCTGGCGTTGTCGACCTTGATCGCACGCCTGCTGAAAACGTCATTGCGTTGGCGAAGGCCAAGGGCGTTCAGCCACAAGAGATTGGCGTCTGTGTCCTCGATCGGCCACGTCATAGCAGCATTATTGAGAGCCTTCGTTCGGTTGGTGCCCGCATTCATCTGATCACCGATGGCGATGTTGCAGGCGTGATCTACACCACAGATCCTGAAACCGGGATCGACCTTTATTTAGGTCAAGGTGGCGCGCCCGAGGGCGTGTTGGCGGCCGCGGCACTGAAATGCGTCGGCGGTCAATTCCAAGGTCGTTTGGTTTTCCGTAATGAGGATGAAAAAGGCCGGGCTCGCCGGATTGGGATCACTGACTTTAATCGCACCTATCAATTGGACGAATTGGTCTCTACCGACGTGGTCTTCTCCGCGACAGGCGTGACCAATGGTGCGTTGGTTGCTGGCGTGAAAGCAACTTCCAAGGGCTTTGTGACTGAGACTTTGGTTTTGGACTCTGCTGCGAAGACCGCCCGTGTGGTCCGCACCCAGCATCTAGGCTAGGCGGATGCTTGGCTCTTTCCTCGGAATAGAGTCGAGCCTGACTGGTCGGAGATGGCTGCAACGTTTGCCCGATGGGCATTCTGAAGCTGAAATTGGTGTTTTGGAAGAAGGCGTGCGTCGCCTCGGCATCGGGGCGATGCAAGCCAAGCTTTTGGTTGCGCGCGGGACGGTGCCTGACACCGCGCTGCGCATCTTATCACCCAAGCTTAAAAACGAACTGCCTGAGCCTTTCACCCTGCAAGATATGGAAAAGGCTGTTGAGGCGATCCTTGCCGCTGTGCAGGGCCAGAAGGCTATTACGATTCTGGCCGATTATGATGTCGATGGCGGCACTTCTGGCGCTTTGCTTTTAAGTTGGTTCAAAGCAGTCGGAGCGCGTGCCAATGTGTTTGTGCCTGACCGTATTTTGGACGGCTATGGCCCGAGCCCAAAGATCGTCAACAAGATCAAGGCTAGCGGCACCGATCTTCTGATTACAGTTGATTGTGGAGCAGCAGCCTATGCCGCCTTGGAAGAGGCAGCCAGCATTGGCTTGGATGTCGTGGTGTTTGACCATCATTTGATGCACGGCGAGCCGCCGCCTTCCTTGGCTGTCGTCAATCCTAATCGGCAAGACGATCGCTCTGGCTTAGGTCATTTAACCGCCGCTGGTGTGGTCTTTGTGGCGCTGGTTGCCCTCAATCGTGCGGCTCGTCAGAAAGGGCTTTGGTCTGGCTCAGAATATGATCTCTTAAGCCGCCTTGACCTCGCAGCGCTTGGAACGATTTGCGATGTTGCCCCGCTAACGGGCTTAAACCGCGCTTTGGTGGCTCAAGGCTTGAAGGTTCAAGAGAAACTGACCAATCCCGGCCTTGCGGCGTTGGCGGTGACGTCGAAACTGAAGGACCCGGGCAGTGTCTATGCCTCTGGCTGGGTATTTGGCCCACGCTTAAATGCTGGGGGCCGCGTAGGGGACTCCTCGCTCGCGGTGCGTCTCTTATCGACCGACGATGCTGCTGAAGCTTCGCAGATCGCTGAAGAATTGGAAGTCCTCAATCAGGAACGTCGCGCCATTGAGGCTAATGTGCTTGAAGAGGCCATTGCTCGGGTTGAACGGGGTGAAGCGGGACCGCTGGATGGACCGCTGCTGATGTTAGGCGCACCCGGTTGGCATCCTGGCATCATCGGCATTGTGGCTGGGCGCTTGAAAGACCGTTTCCATCGCCCTGTCATTGTCATCGGCTCTGCGGATCCAGATGATCCCCAT